>CAZSKV010000031.1:0-1525 GCA_964607495.1 uncultured candidatus Brocadiaceae bacterium | reverse complement strand
CGCGCGGCAGGCCGGGATCTCGCGCGGCCATCTGCACCGCCGCCTGCGCGAGCTCGGACTCGACCCGGAGCACCATCGATGAGCCCCCCACACCTGCCGCTCTCGTTTCCCCGGCGTAACAACCGCCGTCTGCGTCGCTTCGCGGCCGCGCTCGCGCTCGGCTGTCTCGGTGCCTGCAGCCCGAGCCCCGGGGTCGCGCTCTATGTCGCGCTCGATCAGCAGCACAGCGAGCACTTCGTGCGCGAGTTCGAGCGCAAGACGGGGTTGCACGTGACGGCACGGTTCGACACCGAGGCCAGCAAGACAGTCGGCCTCGTGAGCGCGATCGTCGAGGAGGCAGCGCGGCCGCGCTGCGATGTGTTCTGGAACAACGAGCTCGCGCACACCGTCCGCCTCGCGCAAAAGGGCCTGCTCGCGCCGTACGACTCGCCGGCCGCGAAGACGATCCCGGCGGCCTGGTGCGATCCGCAGAAACTCTGGCACGGGTTCGCCGCGCGCGCGCGGATCCTGATCGTGAACACCGACCTGATCCCCGACCCCAAGGACCGCCCGCGCTCGCTCTGGGATCTGATCGACCCGCGCTGGAAGGGCCGCTGCGCGATCGCGCGGCCGCTGACCGGTACCACGTTGACGCACTTCGCGGCGCTGCGGCTCGCGCTCGGTGCCGCGGAATTCGACCGGCTGGTGCTCGGCCTCTTCGCCAATCAGGTGGTGTTCCTGCAGAGCAACGGCGCGACGATGCGCGCCGTGCGGGATGGCCAGCTCGCGTTCGCGTTGACCGACACCGACGACTTCCATGTCGCGCTGCGCAAGGGTCACAAGGTCGCTTGCGTATTCCCCGACCAGCAGGCAGGCGGCCTCGGCACGATGCTGATCCCAAACTCGGTCGCGCTGGTGAAGGGCGGCCCGAACCCCGAGGCCGCGAGGAAGCTGATCGACTACATCCTGAGCGAAGAGGTCGAAGCCGCGCTCGCGGCCGCGGCCTCGGCGCAGATCCCGCTGCGCGCGGGAGTCGAAGGCCCGCCCGAGCGCTCGATCCTGCGCATCCACGAGTTCCGGCCGATGGCCTGGGACATCGCGCAGACCGCGGCCTCGCTCGAGGGCTTCGTCAAGCAGATGCAGGAGCGTTTCTCGCAGTGACCCGGCGGCTCGCAGGCCTGCCGCTGGCCCTGGCGCTGGCCTTCGTCGCGGCGTTCGTCGTGGTGCCGCTGCTCGCGATGTTCGGGGCCACGCTCTGGGTCGACGGCCGCCTCTCGCTCGCGAGCTTCGGCGAACTCATGGCCACGCCGGCCGACCGCGAGCAGATGCTGCGCACGCTCGCGCTCGGCGTCACCGCGACCGCGATCGCGGTCGTCTGCGGCGCCGGGCACGCCTGGCTCTGCCATCGCAGCGACCTGCCGGGCGCGCGCCTGCTCGGACCGCTCGGGATCGCGCCGCTGGTGATCCCGCCGATCCTGGTGGCGATGGGCTTCGCCGATCTGGCCGACGTCGCCGGGTTCTGGGCCTGCGCGGCCCTGCTCGGCGT
>CAZSKV010000030.1:0-6138 GCA_964607495.1 uncultured candidatus Brocadiaceae bacterium | reverse complement strand
CGCTGGTCGAGCTGCTCGGCCACGAGAACATGCTGGTCCGGCGCAATGCGGCTGCCGCCCTGGCCCACATCGGCGATCCCCGCGCAGCGGCGGCCCTCGCGCGCGTGGCCAAGGAGGACGCGAACGAAGGCGTCCGCACGGCTGCCAAGAAGGGTCTCGAGCGGATCCTCGGCAAGGACGCGGGTGCGAATCCGGTCGACCTCTATCTGGCCGACGCCCACGGCTACCTGGCCGGCAAGAACATCTCGGATCGGGAACTCTCGGACGTCGTCTGGTCGCTGGACAAGTCCGGCAAGTTGACCGCGACCGACATCCCCGCGCCGATCTACGCGCTCGAACTCGCGAAGAAGAACGCGCACGCCGCGATGCTGCTCGACCAGGTCAACGAGAAGGCCCAGACCATCCTGGCCCAGGCCTACCTCGCGCAGGCCTCGGTGATCGCCGACGCGGTCGCCGCGCGCCCGGACGACGAAGCGATGAAGGCCCAGGCGGACAAGGTCCCGGGTCTGCAGATGATGGCGATGATGACCGGGCCGCAGGTGCTGCGGCGCGCGGTCACGGCTTCGCTGAACGAGGGCCTCGTGACGGTCGCCGCCGCGGCGATCAAGGCGCTCGGTGCGGCGGAGGACCGCGAGAACCTCGCGAAGTCGCCGCTCGTGGCCGCCCTCGACCACGCCGACAAGCGGGTCAGCTACTCGGCGGCCCTCGCGCTCACCGCCGCGGCCGAAGGCCGCGCGATCCCGGCCTCCGCGAAGGTGGTCTCCGTGCTCGGCCAGGCGATCACCGAAGAGGCCGTGCGCGTGATCAAGGTCATCGACAGCGACCCGGGCGTCGCCAAGGTCGCCAGCGAAGCCAGCGGCAAGCGCGGCACCGCGGTCGAGGCGACCGCGAGCGGGCTCGGCGGGCTCGAGAAGCTGCTCCAGTTCCCGGTCTGTGACGTCCTCGTGATCAACGAGAAGGTCGCCGACGTGCTGCCGGAGACGCTGATCGGCATCCTGCGCAAGGACGCGCGCTTCGCCAAGACCAAGATCGTCGTGGCTGCCACGGAGCCGGACAAGGCCAAGGAGCGCTTCGGCGACAAGGTCAACGGCGTCGTCAAGACCGGTTTCTCCGCCGACGAGCTCGGCAAGGCAGTCGACGAGGCCCTGAAGGACGAGCCGCTCGATGCGCAGCGTGCCGCGGCGAACGCCGTGGCCGTGGCCGCGAGCCAGGCGTTGGCAGACCTCGGCGCCAGCAGGGTCGACCTCTCGCCGGCGCTCGGCAACCTCTGCGCCCAGCTCTCGCGCGCCGACGCCGTGGCAGTGCCCGCCGCGAAGGCGATCGGCGAAGCCGGTTCGGTCGCGCAACTCGACTCGCTGGCCGTGGTGGTCAAGGACGAGGCCAAGTCGGCCGAAGCCAAGATCGCGGCCGCGCAGGCGATCGGTCAGATCCTCGGCCGCTCGGCCGAGGCTCCGGCCGGCCTGATCGATCCGATGCTCGCGGTGCTCGGCTCCTCGGCTGACGCGAAGGTCAAGGCCGCGATCGTGACCGCGCTCGGCAAGGGCAAGTTCGCCCCGGGCGAGCGCCTGAAGATGATCGAGGCGCTGCGCACGCTGGGCGCGGCTCCGGCCGCCCCTGCAGCCGAAGCGAAAGCGGAAACGCCCAAGGGCTGAGCCCGAACCAGCCGATCCAGGCGAGCAGCTCTTCCGCCGCTTGAGGTGGGGGAGCTGCTCGCGTCGTTTCCACGACTCCGGCTGCCAGACCCCTGGCACCGCGTCGCCGAGGTCGCTAACTTCCTCGCCTCTTTCGCGCGCCTGAGTAGCTCAGTTGGTAGAGCAATGCTTTCGTAAAGCATAGGTCGCGGGTTCGAGTCCCATCTCAGGCTCCAGAACCGGCAAGTGCGCCGAGTGCCCCGCCGTCGATCGACGGCGGGGCGCGGCGATTCTCTCGGCCGAGTCGGAATTTTCGGCAAGGAGTTCGCATCCCCGCGCCACGTCTGCGCTCTTTCCGCGGAGGAATCGATGTCCATGCTCTCACAGATCCGTCGTTCTGCTGGCCTGTCGCTGCTCTTGCTGCCCGGATGCGCACTCCCCCTGGTGTGGGTGGAAGCCAGCGAGGAGTTCACGCTGCCGAGCGCGCCGATCCGCCGTGTGCAATGCAACACCACCAACGGCGTGATCCACGTGCAGGGGCTGCAGGACACCGCGGCCCCGGTCCGGGTCGTGGTCAGGAAGCGCGCCGGAGGGGTCGACGAAGCAGATGCGCGCCTGGCGCTCGCGGCGATCGAGGTGATCCGGGACAACGCCGCCGACCTGCTGCGCCTGACGTGGAAGTGGACCACCCAGAATGACGGCTGGCAGGCCTCGGTCGGGTTCGCGGTCACCTTGCCGCAGGACCGTCCGGCCGAGCTCGAGACCAGCAACGGCGCGGTGAAGGTCGCCGATCTGGCCGCCAACACCAGCGTCAAGACCAGCAACGGCGGGGTCGAGCTGATCCGCTGCACGGGCGACTGGCAGGCTGCGACCTCCAACGGCAGCATCGCGGCCAGTGGCGATCCCCGCAGCCTGGCCCTGGCGACGAGCAACGGCAACGTCAGTGCCGAGATCGCGACCCAGGGACCGGTGCAGGGCCGGATCAAGACCAGCAATGGCGGCATCGAGTTCAAGACCGCTGCGAAGACCTCGGTGCGCGTGCGCGGCGAGACCAGCAATGGTGCCGCGACCGCCGGGGCAGCCTTCAAGATCCACGAGAGCGGCAAGCACCACGTCGATGCGTCGCGCAACGGCGGCGAAGGCGTGGTCACGCTCGACACCAGCAACGGCTCGATCCGGATCGAATGAAGCCGATGCGTGCCTCGCGCTCCGCGCCTGCCTGCTGGCTGGCCCTTGCGGCACTGCCGGGATGCATCGTGCACATCGACCATGCCGACCGTGACGAATCCGCGACCGCGGTCCTCGTCACGAAGTCGGAGCGCGTCGCCGCCGAGATGAAGGCCGGCGAGGTGCTGGCAGTCCTGGTGCCCTGCCGGAAACTCACGGTGGTTCCCAAGGCCAGCGGCGAGGTCGAGGTCGCGGCCAGGATCACGGCGACCGGCAGGACCGATGCGCACGCGCGGGAAAACCTCGCCCGGCACCAGCTCACCACGAGCCGCAGCGGCGACACGGTCACGTTGTCGGTCAGCGGCTGGACCACGGTCCGCTCCCGCCGGCGAGAAGACCTGCGGACGGAGCCCGACGTCGAATTGGAGGTGTCGGTGCCCCTGGGCGTGCGGGTCGTCACGCGCTGAGTTTTCCTGCCGGAACCGCCCGCGTCCGGCGTCTAGGCACAGGTCCTCGATGTCCCGCCTCGAGCCATCGGTTCGGACAGCGCTCGATGCGCTGTGGCTTGAGCACCGCCGCTGGGTAGCGGCGGTGTTGTTGGCCCACATGCCGAAGGCGGCTGACCTCGAGGATCTGCTGCAAGAGGTCGGTATGGCGATGAGCAAGGCGATCCACACGCTCGAGAATCCCGCGGCGCTGCGCCCATGGCTGCGCTCGATCGCGATCAATGCTGCGCGCTCCGCCGGCCGGCGGGTCCGGGTGCAGCAGCGCCACCTGCGCCCGCTCGGCGAGCAGGACGAGGCCCTGGTCGATCCTGCGCCCGCCCGTGCGGTGCACGAGGCCGACGTCGCCGCCGAGATAACGCGGGCCCGCGAGCTGATCGAGCGCATGCACCCGGACTTCAAGGAGCCGCTGCTGCTGCGCTGCGTGCAGGGCATGAGCCAGCGGCAGATCGCCGAGACCCTCGGCCTGCCCGAGACCACGATCGAATCGCGCCTCGTCCGCGCCCGCCGGATGCTGCGCGACGAGCTTGCGCGTGCTGGTTCGGAGAAGACCCCATGAGTGCCGACCTGGATGGACTCGCCGAGGACCGCCTGCTGACCCGCATCGTCGATCGCGCGGCGACGCCGCGCGAGTGGGACGCGCTCGAAGAACTCGCCGGGCGTGAACCCGCGGCCTGGCAGCGCCTGCACGCGGCGTTGCGCGACGACCTCGTGCTCAAGAGCACGTGCGCGCCGCTGCTCGCCGCCGCCGATCGTGTCGACCTGCCGGCCGGTCTGCCGGTGCCGCGGCCGGCGCGTGGCGGGTGGTTCACGACCCTCGGCTGGGCCGCGGCGCTGTTCTTTGCGGCGCTCTGGCTCGGCGATCCACCTGCCCCGGCTCTGACTCCGCCCCCGCGCGGGATCGACGCGACCGCCGCCGGTTACGGGCGCGGCGAAATCGTCGACGAGCTGCCGCCGGACGTGGTCGAGATGCGCGCGGTCGACAACGGCCAGATCGAGGTGGTGCTGATCCGCCGGACCCTCGAGCGCACGCGCGTCGACAGTGTGTTCGAACTTGCCGAAGACGAGATGGGCCAGCCGCGGCCGCAGCCGATCTCCCTACGCCGCCTGCAGGGGCCCCGCGATTTCTGACCGTCCTGAACCAACCCAGCCACAGAGAGAACGCCATGAATCCGATCCGCATGCTTCCGGTTCCGCTCGTGCTCGCCACCCTTGTCGCGATGCCCACGCCGCTCAGCGCGCAGGCCGCCATTCTCCGCAAGGACCAGGCAGCCGTCCGGCAGGAACAGGAGCGTCTGGGCCAGGACAAGCTCAAGGCGCAGGACAGGACCGCGCCGGCCCCCGCCGCGCGCGTGATCATGGGCGTCACGATGGGGAACCCGGACGAGGGTCTCGCGGCCCAGCTCGAGGTCGATCCGGACCAGGTCGTCTACGTGTTCGAGGTCATGCCGGGCTTCGGGGCGCACAAGGCCGGAATCCGGCGCCATGACGTGATCACGCACCTCGACGGCAAGTCGCCTCTCGACACCGAGCGCGTGCGGGAGATGCTCGCGCGCAAGAAGCCGGGCGACAAGGTCGCGGTGCGGCTGCTGCGCGGCAAGGAGGTCAAGGAACTCGAGGTCGAGCTCATGGCCCCGGGCGCCGCGCCGCGCAACGAGGCTCCGGTCGCGGTCACGAGTCCCGAGGGCGTCCGCGTGCGGGAACTCGACACGGCCCGCAAGCAACTGGCCGAGATGCGCCAGGACCTGCAGAAGAAGGCCGCCGAGATGTCGCGCGAGTACGCGCGCCTCGCGGAGGAGGTGGCTCGCACCGCCCGCGGCAAGGCGCAGGAATTCGGCGATCCGAAGCAGGCCGAGGAGCTGCGCGTGAAGATCGACGGGATGGTCAAGGAACTGACGCGCGACCTCGAGAAGCGGGTCCAACCCGAACTCGAGAAGAGCCTGCGCAACCTCGACAAGCTGATCGAGCAGCAGGTGCAGCGCGCGATCCGGCCTGGGCTCTACGCGCTCAACGAGGGCAAGGACCAGGTGCTCTACGTGCCGCAGCTCGGTCAGTCCGGCGGCCTCTGGACGACGAGCCGGCCGTCGGGCGGAACGAACTTCGGCTGGGCTCCCACACCCGCGATCGACACGAAGCAGCTCAACAAGGTCGAGGGCCGGCTCGGCGCGATCGAGGAGCGGCTCGCGCGCATCGAGAAGCTGCTCGAGAAGGCGGCCAAGCGCGACAACTGAGCGCGGGCGGGCGCAACGCGCCTTCGCCCGCGCGTCAACCGCGCACGGAGGTCACGACCGGGCGCTGACCGGCTGCGCACAGTTGTCGCGGACCACGAGTTCGAAGATGTCCGTGTAGCTCAGGATGCCGACGACCCGGGAGGCGTTCATCACCGGGACGCGGCGGACCCCGGTCATGCGCATCAGGTTGATGCAGTCCACGAGGCTCATGTCCTGCTGCACGCCGATCACGGGCTTGGTCATGACGTCGGCGACCCGCATCTCGTCGAGCACCGCGGGCGGTTGATGGCCGAGCAGCTGCACGATGTCCTTGCTGGTCAGGATGCCTGCCGCACCGCGCCCATCGCGGGGAGGGACGAGCATGCAGTAGATGCGCTTGGTGCTCATGCGCCGGGCAACGGCGCGGAGCGTCTCGTCGGCGTTGGCGGTCTCGATGTTGGTCCGCATCAGGTCGCCGGCGGTCGTTTCGGTCAGGATCATGTCGTGATGGCCTCCACCAGGATCGAATCGGTAACTGCGTCGTGACGGAATCGGCTCGGTCCGAGCGGTCGCTGGATCCGGAGCTCTTTGTGGGCGAAGTGCAGCACCGTGCCGGGGTGCACCGCG
>CAZSKV010000029.1:0-2596 GCA_964607495.1 uncultured candidatus Brocadiaceae bacterium | reverse complement strand
CTTGAAGGTCACGAGCCAGCGCTCGCTGCCCGGCAGCTTGCCCGGGAGGGCACGGGAGGTGCGGGTGGCGGCCTGGGGAGGTGCACCACCGTCTTGCGGCAGGGCGGAGGAGGCGAGCAGCACGAGGCTGCTCAGGACGAGCGTGGGTGATCGCATGGCCGCAAGAGAGTAGCTCGCGGCCCGTTGGCAGCGGAGTCCCCCCCGGCGGCCCGGGGCGGTTCAGTTGGTCAGTTCCTTCGCGATCTTCTCGACCGCCGCGTCGTCGAAGACCTTCAGGAGCTCATCACGCGTCAGGCCGTTGGTGTCGACCTCGACCAGGTGCGCGTTCTCGATCACGATCTGCAGCCGGCAGGTCTTCTCCGCCTTGTCGAGGTGCAGGACTGCCTTGTGCTTGCCGTATTCGAGCAGCTCGGCATTCGGGTCGGCCTGCAGCACGGCCGGATTGGTCAGCATGGCCAGCATCGCCCCGATCAGCGGCGAGTCGGCCTGCACCCTGAGGTTCATGCGCTTCTCGCCGCTGCTGTCCTGGTAGTTGCGCTGGACCTCGTTGCCGGCTCCGAACATCCCCAGGGCACCCTGATCCGTGTGCTGGTCTTCGAACTTCAGCCCGGCCGGGGCTGCTGGCAGGGTCTGGCGGATCGCCTCGACGCGCAGCTGGCTGAGCACACCGAGGGCCCCGCGCAGATCGCGCAGCGCCGAACCGTAGGCCTTGGTGTCATAGGCCTTCTGGGCGCTCTCGAGCGACTTCTTGAAGTCGACCTTGGTCGACTTCTGTACGGCACCCGCAGCCACCAGACCGAGGGCGAGGAGAGGGACGACGCAACGGAGGGAGTGGGCCATGACCGCCTCAAACGCCGTTGGCGTCGGATTGTTGCATGCCGTGGATCCGCCGCGGCAATCCGGGCTACTTGCCGGAGGCTTCGATCCTGCTCCCGGGTCCGCCCTCGATCCGGATCAGGTCGTCCTCCACGCGCAACCGGCGGCCGCTGCTCGACTCGTAGCGGGCGGACCACCCGGCCTGGCTGAGTTTGAAGCGCACGCGGGCGGCGTCGAGCGGCTCCCCGGTCCGCGGGTTGCGGGCCTTGCGTGTGCGCTCGAAGGCGCTGAGCTGACCCAGCATTTCGATCTTGGCGTCGAGGCTGGTTGCCGTGGCGGCCGCAGCGTCGATCCGCGCGAGCACCTCGGCGTCGCTGCGGCAGCCGGCGGGCCAGGTCGCGGCCGCGCCGGGATCGGTAGGAAACTCGCGCAGCAGCCGCTGGTAGGTCCACAGCAGCGTGTCCTTGACCTTGGTCTCGGTCGTGACCGCGGCCTGGTTCGCACGCACGCTGGGTCGACGCAACCAGGGTGGCACGATGTGGTGCGAGAAATAGAACTCGAAGAGCAGCGAGTTCGCCGCCTGGCCGACGCGGTACTCGCGGTAGTCATCGGCGGCGCCGCGCGGGATCTCCCAGGCATGCTCGAAGTAGCCGTCGCGGCGGCGCAACTCGTCGACCAGCGTGAACCTGGGCACGCGCACGAACGCGCGTTTTTCCGCCGGGTGCACGCAGGCCTGGAAGGTCCGCCACTCCATCGGCCAGTCGGTCGTCGACGCGAGGTTGATCTCGACTTCCTCGGTGGTGTCCCCGAGGTCGTGGTAGGTCATGAAACCGGCATGCGTATGGGCGCTCACCATGCCCCCGACCTGCGGCAGGCGCCACAGCCAGCCGAGGGCCGCACGCGCGCGCGGCGCGAGGCTCGCGAATGGGTGATGGCACATCAGCGTGAAGCTGTGCCGGCCCGCTCCCGCCTCGATCCAGTTCCGGACCACGCGCAACTGCTCGGGTTGCATGTCGCCGGTCAGGCCGCAGTTCAAGGCCACCGGATAGCTGCGCCAGCCGTTGGGCAGCAGCTCCGGACGGCGCGCGTACTGGCACGAGTCGAGCAGCAGGGTCCGCACGCGCAGCACCGCGTTCGCGTCCGGTGTCAGGTCGACCTCCTGCACCACGAACGACTCCCAGGGCCGGCTGGCCTCGATCTGCCAGTGGATCGAGGCCAGCAGCGAGTGGGCGGGTTCCGTGTTGCGCCACTCGAAGCGGTCGGGGATGCGGCCGGCCAGCGTGCCCAGGGACTCGCCGGCGGCGGATTGCAGCCCGAGCGCTCGCGCGAGGTCGGCGAATGCCGGCTGGCGCACGAGCGCGGCCACGTAGAGGCGGATGTAGCGGTCCTTCGGCAGTGCCTGGCCGGCGGCGTGGCAGGCCATGTCCCAGAGCTCGGGGTCCTGCGGGTCGTAGCTGCCGAAGTAGAAGCAGTCGTGGTTGCCCGGGGCCATGAGCCAAGGCTTGCCGGCGGCATCCATCACCGCGGCGAAGGTCTCGAACTCGCCCTCACAGGCCAGATCGATCGCGTCGCCCAGATGCAGGATCGCCTCGACGTCCGGGGTGGCCTCGCGGGTGATGAAGGCGAGTACGTCCGCCGCGAAGAGGTCGAGCTGCGGCGGCCGGATCGCAGTGCCTGCCACCGCCTCGATGCTCAGGTTGCGGTCCGGCAACGCCTTCGACAGCAGGTTGTGCAGCTGGCAGTCGGCGACGAGCAGGACCTTGCGCGACTGCTCCCAGCC
>CAZSKV010000028.1:0-2425 GCA_964607495.1 uncultured candidatus Brocadiaceae bacterium | reverse complement strand
GCTGCCGGGCCTGCTGCGCCTGGAGGGCGTGACCATCGCTGTCACGCCCGTGCGACGCGGCGCGTTCGCCGCGCTGCACGTCGACGTGCAGGCGCCGGGCAAGCAGCCGCACCGCCACCTGCATCACATCGAGGCGATCCTCGATGCGGCCGACCTGCCCGAGCCCGTGCGCGCGCGCGCGCGCGCCGTCTTCCGCCGGCTGGCCGAAGCCGAGGCGGCGGTGCACGGCACGACCGTGGCCCGGGTGCACTTCCACGAGGTGGGCGCCGTGGACGCGATCGTGGACATCGCCGGGTCGCTGCTCGGCCTGCACGAGTTGGGCGTGGAGCGGGTGCACGCCTCGACGCTGCCGCTCGGCGGCGGAACGGTGATGAGCGAGCACGGGCGGATCCCCGTGCCTGCCCCCGCCACGAGCGAACTGCTGAAAGGAGTGCCGGTTCGGCTGGGACCCGTCGAGGCGGAGCTGGTCACGCCCACGGGCGCGGCCCTGCTCGCCGAGCTGGTCGAGGACTGGGGACCGCCGCCGCCGCACCGCGTGCTGGCGACCGGGATCGGGGCCGGAACGAAGGACTTCCCGGACCACGCCAACGTCCTCCGCCTGATCCTCGCCGAATCCGATTCGACCGCCCTCACGACCGGCCGGGTGACCGTGCTCGAGACGGCGATCGACGACGACACGCCGCAGCGCCTGGCCGACCTGGTCGCGCGCCTGCTGGAGGCCGGCGCCCTCGACGCGATGCTCGCGCCGGTCCTCATGAAGAAGGGCCGGCCAGGCCACTGGCTGGTGGTGGTCGCGGCTCCGCAGGACGCCCAGCGGCTGGCCGAACTCGTCTTCCTGCAATCGCCTACGCTCGGTATCCGGGTTCGCGAGGAGGCCCGGTTCGAGTTGCCCCGGCGCCTGGAGCGGGTCGCGACCGCGTGGGGAGAGGTCGAGCTCAAGATCGCCACGCTACCGGGTGGGGGGGATCGCCCCATGCCCGAGTTCGAGTCGGTCCGCAAACTTTCCGTTGCCTGCGGCGCCTCGGTGCGGGAAATTTCCGAAGCGGCAGTCGCGGCCTGGCGCTCTCGCGGTTGAGCCGGGCTGAACTTCGATCCCCCCAGGATTGAATCGCCGATTCCTCCGGCCTTCGCCCGGGCGTGCCCCAGCGCCCGCTGGGGAGCACGCGCCTTGCCAAGTCCCAGCAAAAAAACGGATTGACAGAGCCCTGTAGGACGCCTAGCCTTTGTCGCGTGTTGGGGCTCCGAGTCAGGGAGCAACCCCTCACTTGCACCTCGAGTTCCGCAGTTGCACGGCTCGCCTGCGCTGGCAGCGGCCTCGCGAGACCGGCAACCACGACAGAGATCGCGCACACCAAGTGTCTCGTTCGCTTCGAACTGCCTAAGAACGACACGAGACAGCGGAAAGGGGGGATGGGCACCTAGCGTGCAGCCATGCCGTCGGATTGATCGTGCGTAGCACGTCGGCCGTCGGCGCTTTGTTTTTTGCGACACCTCGCTCGCAATCTGTACCTGGAAGACTTCGCATTGCCCATGCATTGCGACGATGGAGGTAGTCCTATGAAGAAGCCGTTCGTCGCGTTGCTTCTCCTTGTCGGAGCAGCCGCGATGGTGGCCACCAGCGTTTTCGCGCAGGACCTCGGGGTCTCTGATCCCGGCGCCAAGCTCGTGAACGCCAAGATGAATCGGGAGCTGATGAACGCCCGCGCGCAGCGTCTGCGTGTGTCGGCGGGTCCGGATCCCGACACCGTCTGGTTCGGCTACTCGCACACGGATCACTGGAACGCCAGCAACAACTACTGGAACCTGTACACGGGTGTGAACCTCCCGACTGCGGCCGAGAACCTCAACAACGCGGTGTGGGACTGGGATCGCCTCGGCATCCTGGCGAGCCACGGCGTTGGTGACTCGCTCGCCGGCTGGTGGCCCACCCGCCGCGTCTACACGACGACCGGTGGTCTGACGCTCCCCGATGCGAGCCGTCCCTGGTGGGCGATCGACATCGGCAACGTCGCCAACTACGTCATCAACCAGGGCCTCGGTGGCAAGCGCACGTTCGGCGTCGTCGGCGTGTGGCACCGTGACCAGGGTCTCAACCAGCCGGGCGGCTCGGCCGTCCAGTGGACGCCGCTGGCGGGTTCCGCGTCGGCCTGGTGCGGTCTGCGTCAGCTGAACGACAACTCGGTCATCGACCAGGTGACCAAGAGCCCGTTCAACCAGTCGACGCTGGACTTCCTCGGCGCGACGACCCCGTCGCTCCCGACGCCGAAGCGCTTCCCCGGCTACGCGTCGCAGTGGGACCAGATGCTGTACCGCGACATCGCGGTCACGGCGAACCAGACGCTCAACATCTCGTTCCTGTACCGCACGCGCATGTCGACCTCGGCCACCACGACCGCGTCGACCCGCACGGGCTGGTTCCACGGTG
>CAZSKV010000027.1:0-3098 GCA_964607495.1 uncultured candidatus Brocadiaceae bacterium | reverse complement strand
CGTTCTCCTGACCCTCGTCGCCTTCGCAACCCTCGGCTGCCAGGCAGCAGACTCCGGCACCCCGCAGCTCCACTGCACGCTCGTCCACCTCAAGAGCGGCCCCAGGCAGGGTCTCGATGCCGAGCAGACCAGGCAGATCTTCGGCGGCCACTTCGCGAACATGCAGCGCCTGGCGCGCGAGGGCCATCTGCTGCTCGCCGGGCCGTACGGCGACGTGCGCCACGACCGCACACTGCGCGGCATCTTCGTGCTCGACACCGGCGACCGGGACCGCGCGCGCGAACTCGCCGAGAGTGACCCGGGATTCCAGGCCGGCGTCTTCGTGATGGAGTACCACGACCTGGTGACCGAGGCCCCGCTGCGCGCGCTGCTCGCGCGCGAGCTTGCGCTCCAGGACGCAGCCACGCGCGCTGGCACGAAGCGGGCACCCGGCGAAGGCGGCCGCAGCTACGTGCTGCTGACCGTCGACGACGGCGCCCGCGCACGCGTGGCCCTGCAAGGGCACCCGGCCGTGTTGCTGCTCGGCCGCCTGGATACGGACCGGACCTTCGCGCTGCTCGACGTCAAGCAGGTCGCGGACCTGTCCGCGACGCTCGGCCCCGCCATGGACGGACTGGGACTGCACGTGGTCGACGGCTGGTTCGGCAGCGGCGAGATCGCGCACCTGCGCGAGCTCGGCCGCAAGTAGGTCGCGCGCCGGCCTACTTGCCGCTGCCCTGCGGCCCGCTCGACGCCGGCTGCGACGTCGGCTGCGAGGCCGGCTGGGTCGCCGCGCGGCGCTTCGCCTCGGCCGCGAGCCGGGCGTCGCGCTCGGCGCTGACCTTGGGTTGCGTCTTGTGGAACACGAGCGTCAGCTTCGTGCCGGGCGGCGGGCACACCGCGGGGTTGATCACCCAATTGTGGTCGTCCCCACCGCGCGTGTGCCGGATCGTCACCAGGTGGTTCTCGGGGGACATGTAGCAGGAACTCACGAGGTTGCCCTCGTAGTCGCCGACGAAGACCGGCGGCTCGCCGCGATAGAGCGGCGACATGCGCCCACCGAGGTAGATCCAGGAGGCCGACTCGACCGGCTGGCCGGTCGCGAGGTCGATCAGGTAGTCGTCGATCGGATCCTCGCGCTTGCTGCCACCCTCGACCTCACGGATCGCGGTCATGTGGATCGCCATCCCCTCGGGTGGGAACACGTCCACGATCGGCGCGCCCCGCTCGATCTCGGCCGGCGTCGGCGCGGGCTCCTTGGCCTCGACGCGTGCGTTCTTGCCGTTCTGGAAGCCGAGCAACAGCAGCGCGCCGTTCAGAAGGCTGGCCTTGACCTCGGTCACGAACACGGCCTCGTGCTTCTTGCCCCGGTGATGCACGAGCAGGTACTCGATCGGATCGGGTGGCGGCGGGTCGTTGATCTGGATCGGGATCGCGACCGTGCCACGTTCGAGATCGAGCTCGACGCCACGGCTGCGCAGCTCCTGCAGCAGCAGGCGCCGCGCCTGCTCGGCCTTCTGCGGATCGATCGGCCTGGTCGTGGGATGCTGCGCGCAGGCCGAACCGAGCAGGGTCGCGAGCAGCAGGATGCGGGTTGGGTTCATCTACGGGTTTCCGGGGTGAGCAGTTCGCGCGCCAGCGCCGCGGCCTCGCGCGTGCAGGCGGCATCGCCGAGTCCGAGGTCTTCGGCCAGCGCCAGTTCGCGGCGGGCCGCGCTCAGGTCGCGGGCGTGGAGGGCCGCGCGCGCTGCACAGAGATGCGCCTTCGCGGCCAGCGCCGCCAGCGGCATCTCCGCGGACCATGGATCCTCTTCGCCGAGGAACGCCCGCTCGGTGCTCGGCAGGTGCGGCCAGCGCACGAAGGCCGCGATGGCCCGCGCGTACGCCTGCGCCGCGACCGCGTGGTCCCCGCGCCGCTCGGCCGCGCGCGCCAGCACGAGCTCGCAGGGCGCAGCCCAGCGGGTGTCGGCTTCGGGGAGCGCCAGCGCGAGTTCCGCGAGCACGGGTCCGACGGCGCCGAACACGGCTTCGTGCGCGGCGAGCTGGGCCATCAGGGTGACGACGCGCACCCGGCCGAGCGCGTGCGCCCGCGGATGCGCGCGCACCTGTGCGGCGACGCTCCGGAACGCGGCCTGCGCGGTGACCGGGTCCGCGCGCCGCACGAGGTCGACGATCGGGAAGAGCTCGTTGTACGCGCCCTGCAACCCCTGCGGGAACGGCGCCGCCGCGCGCTCGATCTCGACCAGCGGCGCGGCGAGCGGCGCGAGCAGCGCGAGCCTCGCGGCGAACACCAGCGCCTCTTCGGGCACCGGTGGTTCGACCATCCCGAGCACCTCGTAGGCGACCTGCTCGCTGGCCTCGCTCCCGCGCTCCTGGCCCGCGAGCCAGCCCGCCACCTCTTCGCGGATCCGGTCGCGCGCGCCGGTGCGCAAGAGGCCGCGCAGGGCCTCGAGCTGGACTTCGGGATCGCGGTCGCGCGCGCGCAGCCGGCTCAACGCCGCTTCCCCCGCCAGGTCCGGCCGGCGCGCGAGCCAGATCGCGAGCTCGCGCCGGCGCGCCGGGGTCAACGGCGCCTCGCGCCGTTCGAGCAGCGCAAGCAGGTGGCGTGCATGCTCGGGATCCAGCTCGGGCACCAGCAGGTCGCGCAACGCACGCAGCTGTGCGGCCTCGAGATCACCCGCGCGGGCGATCAGCGTGGCCACGGCCGGTGCATGCCCGACGCGGACGAGTGCGCGCAACAACTCGATCTCGGCCTGCCAGCTCTCGCCCTCGGGTCCGGCGGGACCCGCGGCGAGCCGCAACTCGCCGAGCGTGGCGAGCAGCGTGGCCACGGTCCAGGCGCGCGGCCGCTCGGCGAGCAGCGCCGCCACCTGGGCGCGGGCCTCTGGTCCCGGGCACGCGGCATGCACGAGCTTCGCGCTCTCGTCACTGCCGAACACCAGCAGGGTCCGGCGTGCGCTCGCGGTGACCGCGCCCTCCGGTCCTGCGGCGAGCGCGCGCAACGTCGCTTCGAGCGCCGGCGGCAGGCCCGGGGCGGCCAGGGCCCGGCAAGCCAGGGCCACGACCTCTTCGCGGGGATCGGCAAGGCAGCGCGCGTAGGCAGTCGCCGGCACCAGCTGC
>CAZSKV010000026.1:0-9715 GCA_964607495.1 uncultured candidatus Brocadiaceae bacterium | reverse complement strand
GCCCGCCGCCGCGCAGGAAGTGCTCGACCCGGTCGTGGTCACCGGTGGCAACACGGGTGGTGGCGAGATCGGCGGTGCGACGAGCGCGCCAGGGCACTGGGAGTACCGGACCGAGAGCTACGTCGAGCGGGAGCAGTACGTCAGCGGTTACCACAGCGAGGAACGGTCGCGCTACGTGGACGTGCAGGTCGGCACGGTGCTCGAGGTCCGCTCCCGCCAGGTCGTCGACTACTACACGGACGTCACGTACTACCGCGACGAGCCGGTCTACCGGCAGGAACCCTACACCTACCAGGAGTGGGTCACGATCCCTGAGCGGCTGGTCGAGACGAAGACCGTACCGACCGAGGGTCTGATCTACATCGAGAAGGACATCCGCAAGATCTCGGGCACAGTCCAGGGGCAGGTGTCCGTCGTCTCGAACGGCAAGGTGGAGGTCTCAGGCTCGATCACCTACGTCGACGACCAGGGCCGGACACGGATGAACAACGGCGCGGTCCCGGACCAGCCGTACGTGAGCAACCCGGAATACACGGGTGCGGCCGTGCTCGCGATCATGGCGGCGGGCGACGTGACCTACTCGCGCTCGGTGCCGAACAACTTCGAGATCAACGCGTCGTTGATCAGCGTGAACGGCCGTGTCGGTTTCGAAGGCATCGTGCCGACCGGTGACGGTTCCCAGGTGTCCCTGGTGATGGAGAGTGGTCAGGCTGCGTCGTACGTGAAGGACTCGATCCGCCGCCTCGGCGGGATCGTGAGCAGGCAGCGGCCGGTCTCCACCTACATCGACGAGGGCACGCACGAGATCCTGTGCGGCTTCCGCCGCGGCGGCTCGATCATGGACCGCAATCTGCTGATGAACGGCAGCAACGTCACGCCGCCGTTCGTCTTCAACGAGGACCGACCGAGCTGGGCGCTCAGCGTTTCGGGCCGGATCGTGCGACCGGAATGAGCCATGCCCACACGCCATGAACTGAGGGGATATTCGCCGTGAACCAGAGAAGTCGGATCATCGTCAATCTGCCGCTGCAGAAGCGGATCATCTTCTCGGTCTCCTGGCCGCCCCTGCTCTGCGTGATGGGCACCGGGATCGTGTTCCTCGCCTATGCGATCCGTCTCGGTTTCGAAGCCGCCGAGTCCGATGCGAACCTGCCGAGCCTGCTGCCAGTGCTCGTGTCGGCGATGTGTTTCCTCGTGATGGCGACCGGCCTCGTGCTGTGGAACGCGCTGCGTTTCTCGCACAAGGTCGCCGGGCCGATGTATCGGATCGGCAAGACGCTGCAGGCGGTCCGCGCCGGCGATCCGTCCGTGCGCGCGCGCCTGCGCAATGGCGATCACCTCGAGGATCTCGCGCAGGAGATCAACGAATTCCTCGACTGGCTCGAGGAGCGCGAGATCACGCTGGCGGCGGACGAGTCCGACAAGGTGCCGCTCGAGGTGACGAGATGAAGCAGCGCAGGCGCCTGCAGCCCAAGCACGTGGTCGCAGCCGTGCTCGTGGCGACGGCCCTCGTGGTCGGGATCCAGGCGATGCGCGGGCGGGATGACGGGCAGCAGGCGGCCTCACCGCACGCCGGAACCGATGCGGCCGTGGCCGTGGCCGATGGCTACCGTCTCGGCCGCAAGAGCTGGAACACCGAGTCGCAGCCGGAGCCCGTGCAACCCTCGCGCAACGACGTCGACGAGCTCGATGCGACGCAGGTGCAGCGCATGCAGGAGCTCGCCAGTCGGCTGCAAGGGATCGACATCGCGATCGGGAGCGGCAAATGACCCACGACACCCGGCAGCAGCAGGGCGGCTTCACGCTCGTGGAACTCACGGCGTCGCTCCTGCTGAGCGTGCTGGTCCTCTACTCCCTGCACGGGACGTTGCGGACTTCGATCGACGCTCGGGTCTCGACCGAGCGCGCCGCGCGCGCCCAACGGCTGGCGGAGACCTTCGTGCAACGCCTGCAGGAGATCCCGTTCGGCCGCAGTTTCGATCCGGCGCCCGGTGGCTGGATGCTCGACGAGCTCTTCGACGACGACGACGACCTCGGCACGATCACCTTGCACCAGGTCAAGGTCGCGGCCAGCGCGCCCGGGCACACGTTCCAGGTCGCAGGGCGCGGGCTGGCCGGCGACTTCCGGGTCAAGGTGTGCAACGACCTCGACGGCAACGGCACGGTCGCCGGCGGCCGCGAGGGGCGCAACGACCTGCTGCGCATCGAGGTCTGGTTCGATGGCCGTCTGCTCGCCGAGACCCTGCGCGCCGCGGAATTCAGCGACACGACGATCGATCGTGGCGTCGTCTACTGAGCCGAGCGCGATGAGCACGCACGAGAAAGGCCTGACCATCATCGAGGTGTGCGTGGCGAGCGTGCTGCTCGTCTTCATGACGAGCATCTCGTATGGAGCGATCACGTTCCTGCACGCGGCGTCGGGCTACGGCGACGCGAAGTTGCGGCAAGAGGCCTCCTACCGCGAAGTCCTGCATCGCGTGCGCGAGGAACTGCGCCAGGCGACCCTCGACAACGACCCGCGCACCGGACAGCCGCGCTGGCGGATCGGCACGGACGCCGCGGGGCGTCCGACGCTGAGTTTCCAGAAGGTCGCGGGCGCGGCAATGATCGGGAACGAGCTGCAGCTGGCCTGGTCGCCCCCGGTGACCTTCGGCACCTCGGAGGCTGGCGAGTTCTGGCGCCAGGAGGAGGGAGGACCGCGACAGGTACTGGCCCGCGGCATCGTGAGTGCGGACTTCGCGGTCGTAGGCCTCTCGTTCCGGATGACCATGATCACCAGGGTGCGAGATCGGCGCGATGGCTCGGTGAAGGACTACACTGACCAGATCAATGTTCGCCCCGCGAACTGAGCGGTGCGGCTGCGTACGATCCTGCCTGCTCACGGACCCTCAACCCCGCACACACACCCGATCCCATGGCCAAGCCCTCGCGCAAGCCGCCCAAGAAGCTCAAGTCGAAACAGTACCTGCGCGAGCTGCGCAAGCTGCAGGCAGAGCTCTGCTGGTTGCAGGACTGGGTGCAGCACAAGGGACTGCGCGTGATCATCGTGTTCGAGGGCCGCGACGCCGCGGGCAAGTGTGGCACGATCAAGGCGCTGACCGAACGCGTGAGCCCGCGCGTCTTCCGCCTGGTGGCCCTGCCGGCGCCTTCCGACCGCGAGAAGTCGCAGATGTACATGCAGCGCTACATGGCGCACTTCCCTGCTGCGGGCGAGGTCGTGATCTTCGACCGCTCCTGGTACAACCGCGCAGGCGTCGAGTACGTGATGGGATTCTGCACGAAGGAGCAGCACCGCACGTTCCTCGAGCGGTGCCCGGAGATCGAGCGCTACATGACCGGAGGCGGCATCGTGTTGATCAAGATCTGGCTCGATGCCAGTGACGCGGAGCAGCGCCGCCGGTTCGAGGCCCGGATCGCGGATCCGCTGCGGCAGTGGAAGCTGAGCCCGATGGACCTTCCGTCGCGCAGCAAGTGATTCGAGTACTCGCGCGCGCGCGACATGATGCTCGATGCGACCGACACCAGGCACGCCCCGTGGTACATCCTCCGCTCGGACGACAAGAAGCGGGCGCGCCTCAACTGCATCCGGCACATCCTCGACCAGATCCCCTACAAGCGCTTGAAGCGCGAGAAGGTCAAGCTGCCCAAGCGGTCGATGAAGCACGCCTACGACGACCAGAAGACGCTCGCCCGCCGCAAGTTCGTCCGCGAAGTCTATTGAGTCGCTACCGCGGCGAATCCTGGCCGCCAGCGAACGCGGCGACGACCTCGGCCAGCGATGCGCGGCGGCTGATCGGACCCAGCCGGTCCTCTAAGCCCTCGAGGCGCAACATGTCGCGCACGTTCGCGCGCGCCTCGACCACCTGGAACTGGATGCCCTTGGCGGCGAGATCGCCGTGCAGGCCGAGGAGCATCTCGGCGCCGGCCATGTCGACGTGCGGCGAGGTCGAGAGGTCGCAGACGACGAGACGGACCGGCGCCGGCATCGTCTGCATCCGCGCCCAGACCGCGTCGCGCACGGCATCGCAGTTGAAGTAGAGCAGCGACGCCTCGGCGCGGAACAGCAGCGCGCCGGGCACTTGCTCGTTGTCGGGGTTGCGCTCGAGATCGGAGAACCGCTGCATGCCGGGGATGCGGCCGAGGAACGCGACGTGCGGCCGTGCCGCGCGGCGCAACAACATCCCGAGGGAGATGATCGCACCGATCATGACTCCGCGCAGGATGCCCGAGCCCAGCACGCCGAACAGCGCGGCCATGGCGATCAGGAACTCGCCGCGGTGGACCTGCCACAGGCGCTTGAGCACCGCGACCTTGAACAGGCTCGTCACGGCCATCAGGATGATCGCCGCGAGCACGGGTTGCGGCAGGTCGGCCAGCAGCCCCGAGAACCAGAGGGTCACGACGAGCATCAGGACCGCGGCGACGAGGCCCGACAGAGGCGTGCGCGCGCCGCCGCTCTCGTTGACCAGCGACTGCGACATGCCGCCGCTGACCGGGAACCCACCGCCGAGGCCGGAAGCGAGGTTCGCCGCGCCGATGGCGAGGAACTCCTGGTTGGGATCGAGGCGATAGCCGTGCTTGCGCGCGAACATGCGACCGATGGCCGCGGTCTCTACGGCTGCGAGCAGGAAGCAGGCAAACGCCAACGGCAGCAGCTCGTTGAGATCCTGCCAGGCGATCGCCGGGAGGCGCAGCGGTGGCAGCCCCTGCGGGACGTCGCCGAGCATCTTCACCCCGCGTTGGCCGAGGTCGAAGACCTTCGCCGCGACGATGCCGCCGACCACGACGACGATCGCCACCGGCCTCCCCGGCAACAGCCACTTGCCGAGCAGCAGCACGGAGAGCGCCACGAGACCGACCGTGAGCGCGGCGCCGTTCGTCGTCGATACGTGGGCGAAGAAATGGCCCATGCGCTCCCAGAAGTCGCCGCCGTGTGCGCCGCCGAAGCCGCAGAACTTCGGCAGCTGCGTGCTGGCGAGCACCAGGGCGATGCCGGCCTTGAAGCCGGTCATCACCGTCTCGGAGATGAAGTTGACGATGCCGCCAGCCTTCAGGGCCCAGGCGACCACCGCGAGCAGGCCGACGAGCAGGCCGGTGGCGGCCGCCAGCGCGCCAAAGCGTGTGGCATCGCCTCCGGCCAGCTGCCCGAGCGACGAGCCGATCAGCAGGGAGAGCGCCGAAGTGACCGTGATCGCCGTGTGCCGTGAGCTGCAGAACAGCCAGAACACGAGTCCCGAGAACAGGCATGCATAGAGGCCCGCGGTGGCCGGCAGGTTGGCCAGGGACGCGTCTCCGATCGCCGCTGGCAGCAGGTAGGCGGTGAGCGTGATCCCGGCCACGAGGTCGGCGCGCAGCCAGCCGAGCGGATAGGTGGAGAGCCAGCCGAACGCGTGCACGACGCGGCGTCGCGGCCGTTGGCTGGCCGGGGCGCTCGGTGTGGACTCTGGCTCGGGTGTTGGGGTCGGCGAAGGCATGTTGGTTTCGCGGTTCAGGCCATTGCGGGACGGCAACTCGGGCTGCCTGTGCGGTGCTGGCCCCTGATGCGCCGGAATGCCTTTCCACCGCCGCGGGCGGACTGTAACAAGAGCCGACTCCGCTGCGGTCCCTGCACTCCAATGCTCAAGAAACTCACTGGCGGCGCCGGCGGCGTACTCGACCCCGTCGACCGCGTGTCCGAGATCCTCTTCGGTCTGATCATGGTGCTGACCTTCACCGGCTCGCTCAGCATCGCCGAGGCGGGACGCGACGACATCCGCACGATGCTGATCGGCGCGCTCGGCTGCAATCTCGCGTGGGGGATCATCGACGGCGTCCTGTACCTGATGGGCTGCCTGGCCGAGAAGGGCCAGAGCCTGAAGACCTTCCAGGAGGTGCACGCGGCCACCGATGCCCAGACGGCGCAACGAGCGCTCGCGCGGGCGCTACCTCCGCTCGTGGTGTCTGTCATGGAAGCTGCGGAACTCGAGCGGCTGAGTGCGCGATTGCAGCAGCTGCCGCAACCGCCTGCCCGGGCCAGCCTGCAGCGGGAGGACTGGCTGGGTGGCGTGGCCGTGTTCCTGATCGTCTTCCTCTCCACGTTCCCGGTCGTGATCCCGTTCCTCTTCATGCACAACACCGCGCCGGCGATGCGCGTGTCGAATGCGATTGCGATCACGATGCTGTTCCTAGCCGGCTATTCGTACGGCCGGTGCGTCGGGCGGCATCCGGTCGTGCAAGGGTTCGCCATGGTGCTGCTCGGCGGCCTGCTCGTGGCCCTCACGATGGCGCTCGGGGGGTGAGGGGGAGCGCCCGGCAGTGGCGGCAAGGGGAGGCTGGAGCCGAGCTGGCTGCCACCCTTGCGGTTCATTGGCGGGACGCCGGGCCTGCCGGAGTGGCGACCTCGGGTTCCGTGGGCCAACCGCCACCGAGTGCCTTGTAGATCTGGATCAGCGCCACGAACTGGTCCCGCATCGCTTCCGCCTCGTTGAGCTCCGATTCCAGCAACGAGCGCTGGGCGTCGAGCACATCGAGGTACGGCGCCACGTCGCCACGGTAGCGCACCTCGGCGAGTTCCAAGACCCGGCGCTGGGCCGCGACCCGGCTGGTCTCCGAACCGCGCCGATCGCCGGACTTGCGGTAGCCGACCAGGGAATCCTCGACCTCGCGCAGCGCGAGCAGGATCGCCTGCTCGTAGGCGAAGAGCACCTGCCGCTGTTGCGACTCGGCGACCTCGACGCGGCTCTGCAACTGGCCCGAGTTGAAGATCGGTTGCAGCAGGTTGGCGCCGATCGACCACGTGCGCGCCGGCGCGCTCGCCAGGTCCCCGAGCTCCGTGCTCTCGAAACCGAAGAAGCCCGTCAGGGAGATCGTCGGATAGAGCAGTGCCTTGGCCTCGCCGATCCGCGCATTGGCGGCGACGAGACCCTCTTCGGCCGCACGCAGGTCGGGCCGGCGTTGCAGCAGTTCCGCCGGCAGGCCGGGCGGGATCCTCGGTGGCAGCGGCAAGGCCGCGACCCCACGGCCGCGCGGGATTGCGCCCGGGTTGCGCCCGAGCAGCAGGCTGAGCTCGTTCTCCTTCTGCGTCACGAGCTGTTCGAACTCGTGCACCCGGGCCGTCGTCCGGTGCAGTTCTGCCTCGGCCTGCCGCCAGTCGAGCTCGGAAGTCAGGCCGCCCTCGTAGCGCACACGCACGAGGTCGGCGTACTCGCGGCGTGACTGCAAGGTCGCGCGGGAGATCTCCAGCCGGCGATCGTAGTCACGCATCTCGACGTACGCGCGGGCGACGTCCGCGACGAGCGCGAGCACGACCGCCCGCCGCGCATGCTCGGTGGCATAGAGCGCGGCCTGCTGGGCTTCGCTCGCCCGCCGGATGCGCCCGAACAGGTCGAGCTCCCAGTACATCGACGCACCGACTCCGAACACGTTGTGTTCGACATCGGACCCTGCGGCACCTGCGGGCAGGTTCTCCTCGCTCACGCGCACGCGGCCGGCCGAAGCCACCGCGTCGAGCTTCGGGTAGAAATCGGCCCGCGTGATGCCGTAGAGGGCCCGGGCCTCCTCGATGCGCTCGACCGCGATCTGCAGGTCCTTGTTCTGGGCGAGCGCCACCTTGATCAGCTCGTGCAGGACCGGATCCTGGAACAGATCCCACCACGGCACGTTGGCGAGCGTCTCCCCCTGTGCGCCCTCGAGGTCGCGCCAGCCCTGCGGCAAGGAGACCTGGGGCGGAGTGTAGTCGGGACCCACGGTGCAGCTGCTCGTCGCGAGCAGCACCGTGCAACCTGCGAGCAGTGCGCGTTGCATCTCAGTGTCCCCCTCCCGTGGTCGATGGCGTGGCCGGAGCCGCCGGATCGGCAGGCGGCGGCTTCGGTGCGTGCGCCTTGCCGCGCCGGCCCAGTGATTCGACGAAGACGTAATTGCCGGGAATCAGGAACACGCCGAGGAACGTCGCCACGAGCATGCCCCAGAACACGGCGGTGCCCATCACGTTCTGTGCCCCGGCACCAGCGCCCGAGGCGAGCATCAGCGGCACGACGCCGAGGATGAACGCGAACGCGGTCATCAGGATCGGCCGGAAACGCAGTCGCGCCGACTCGAGCGCGGCCTCCAGCAACGGCATGCCCTCGTCGTGCTTGGCCTTGGCGAACTCGACGATCAGGATCGCGTTCTTCGCCGCGAGGCCGATCAGCATGATCAGGCCGATCTGCACGTAGACGTTGTTGTCGAAGCCGGTGAGCCAGACGCCGAAGAACGCGCCCAGGGCCACGAGGGGTGAGCCGAGCAGGACGGCCCAGGGCAGGCGCCAGCTCTCGTACATCGCCGCCAGCAGCAGGAACACGCAGAGGATCGCGAGCAGCAGCGTCGGTCCAGCCGGCGGCGCGACCTTCTCCTGGTACGACATCGAGGTGTACGCGAACCCCATTTCCGGCGGCATCTTCTGCGCGAAGACCTCCTCGAGGGCCTGGAGTGCCTGACCCGAGGAGTAGCCGCGGGCCGGGACACCCTGGATCTCCGACGACCGGAACAGGTTGAACCGGTTCGTGATCTCCGAGCCGGACTGCGAGTTGACCGCGGTGATCGTCGACAGCGGCACCATGTCGCCCGTCGTCCCGCTGCGCACGTGGATCCGGCCGATGTCCTCGGGCTCGCGCCGGTCCGCGCCTTCGGCCTGCAGGTAGACCCGGAACAGGCGGCCGAAGCGATTGAAATCGTTGACGTAGGCACTGCCCAGCGCCGCCGACAACGCCTGGTACGCCTCGTTCAGCGGGATGCCGAGCTTGCGCGCCTTGTCGCGGTCGATGTCGACCTTCACCTGCGGGTAGTTGGGATCGAACGACGTGAACAGGTTCGCCAGCTCGGGGCGTGCACGCGCCGCCTCCAGGAACTCGGCGACCCGTGCCCCGAGCTCGGCCACGCTCAGCGAGCCGCTGCGGTCCTGCAGCAGGAAGTTGAAGCCGGCGGAGGCGCCGAATCCGGAGATCGTCGGGATGTTGAACGGGAAGATGACCGCCTCGGGGATCTTGCGCAGCTCCTGCTGCAGCTTCGCCATGATGCCCTTCACGTGCAGATCGGGGCCCTTGCGTTCCTCCCACGGATGGAGGCGGACGAACACCGTCCCGAAATTCGGCTGATAGGTGCTGGTCACGGCGCCGTAGCCACCGATCGTCGTCGACGCGTCCACGCCGCCGAGCAGGGCCAACGCAGTCTCGACCTTGGCCAGCACCTCGCCCGTGCGCTGCAGCGACGCGCCGGGGGGCAATTGCACGTTCACGCCGAAGAGGCCGGAGTCCTCCTCGGGGATGAAACCCTGCGACAGGCGGCCACCGAACACTCCGGCGCCGTAGACGACGGCGCCGACCAACACGACCGTGAGGAACGAGCGCCGCGCCAGGATTCCGGTCACGCCGACATAGCCCCTGGTGGTGCCATCGAAGCCCTTGTTGAAGAGCTTGAAGCACCAGCCCAGCGGGCCACGCATCGGCTTCGCCGGCCGCAGCAGCATCGCGGCCAGCGCGGGCGAGAGCGACAGGGCGCTGAACGCCGACAGCAGCACCGAGATCGCGATCGTCAGCGCGAACTGCTGATACATCTGTCCGGTCAGGCCGCCGAGCATCGCCACCGGGATGAACACCGCCGACAGGATCAGCGCGATGCCGATGACCGGCGCGGACACCTCCTTCATCGCCTGCACGGTTGCCTCTTTCGGGCTCTTGCCGTGCTCGATGTGGTGCATCAC
>CAZSKV010000025.1:0-3082 GCA_964607495.1 uncultured candidatus Brocadiaceae bacterium | reverse complement strand
TCCAGGCCTGCTCGAGTACTTCGGCACCGGGGCCTTGCGCGCGCGGATCTTCCCGCTGCCGCCGCAGAGCGAGAGTGCGATCGTGGTCCGCTACCGGCAGATCCTGCCGCAGTCCGGCGGGCTGGTCGAGTGGAGCTACCCGCTGCGCTCCGCCGGCAGCGCCGGCAACCCGGCCGAGAAGCTCTCCCTCGATCTCACGATCCGCAGCAAGTCGGCGCTGAAGAACGTGTTCGCCTCGCTCGGCACCTGCGACGTCCTGCGCAAGGGCGACCACGAGGCCCGGGTCAGCTTCGAGATGCAGCGCGGGCAGCTCCCCGAGCGCGACCTGCAGGTGTTCTACGGCCTCTCCGACCAGGCCTTCGGCCTGCACCTGCTCGCCCACCGGCGGGCGGGCGAGGCCGGCCACTTCGTGATGCTGCTCGCGCCGAAGCAGAACTGGGACGAGCGCAAGGCCACAGCGCGCGCGATCACGTTCGTGCTCGACACCTCGGGGTCGATGCAGGGCAAGAAGATCGAACAGGCCCGCGAAGCGCTGCGCTTCTTCCTGCGCTCGCTCAAGCCCCAGGACTGGTTCAACGTCGTCCCCTTCGCGACCGAGGCCCAGCCGTTCTATCCCGAACTGCAGCCGGCCCGCGCCGAGCAGATCGAGGGCGCCCTGAGCCGGGTCAAGGACATCGAGGCGCGTGGTGGCACGAACATCGAGGATGCGCTGCGGGTCGCGTTCGCGAGCCGGCAGCCTGTGGGCGACGGCGCCGCGCCACTGCCGATCGTGGTGTTCCTGACCGACGGCCTCCCCACCGTCGGCACGACCGACATCGCCGAACTGCTCGCGCGCACGCGCACGGCGAATGCCGCCAAGGCGCGGGTCTTCGTGTTCGGCGTCGGTCACGACGTGAACACGCGCCTGCTCGACACCCTCGCCGAGGAGAGCCGCGGCGACCGCGACTACGTGCGCGAGCACGAGAACCTCGAAGTCAAGACCGGTGCGCTCTTCACCAAGGTTTCGCACCCGGTGCTGACGGACCTGCAGCTGCGCTGCGAGGGCATCGAGCTCTTCGATCAGGCGCCCAAGGCATTGCCCGACCTCTTCGCCGGCGGCCGGTTGATGCTCCTCGGGCGCTACCGCGGCGAGGGTCACAAGGCGATCCGGCTGACCGGCGTATGCGACGGCAGCAAGACCGAGTACGTGTTCGAGGCCAGCTTCCCGGGCAGTGACACCCGCTGCGAGTTCGTGCCGACCCTGTGGGCCCAGGCCCGCGTGGCGGCGCTGCTCGACTTGATCCGCCTGAACGGCCAGCAGGCCGAACTGGTTGACGAGGTCAAGCGCCTGGGGCGCGAGTACCGGATCGTCACGCCCTACACCTCGCACTTGATCCTCGAGGACAACATGCGCGTGG
The DNA here is from genome assembly GCA_964607495.1 of uncultured candidatus Brocadiaceae bacterium. Classification (GTDB taxonomy): domain Bacteria; phylum Planctomycetota; class UBA1135; order UBA1135; family UBA2386; genus CAZSKV01. The sequence goes on along the minus strand of CAZSKV010000025.1, from coordinate 1,685 downwards.
CCCAGGACGTGCGTGGCTGGCGCGGGCCGGGCGACCGGATGCCGACGCGCGACAGCCTCGAAGAGCTGCGCCGCGCCGGCGCCGTGCCCACTGGCAGTGACGACTACTTCCTCGGCGCCGCCCGGCGCGCCGACGAGGAGGCCAAGGACGGCCGCACCAAGCTCGCACGGCTCGCCGAAGGCGACAGCGGCGCGGCCGCAGTGGAGAAGAGCCTCGAGCTCAAGGCCCTGGCGCCCCAGGCCGGCTCCACGCCGAGCGGTCCGGCGACCCCGGGTCCAGCCACGGGAGGGCTTGGCGGTGGTGGCACCGCGAGCGTGCGTGCCGTGTCCCACAAGATCGGCGCACGGACCTTCCAGCTCGTCGACGGCCGTTGGGTGGATGGCCGCTTCGCGGCCGCGATGAAGGACAAGGTCACGAAGGTGCAGGTCTTCTCCGACGAGTACTTCGCGCTGCTCAAGGCCCGCCCCGAGCTCGCCCCGATCTTCGCGTTCAGCACCCGCGTGCTGGTCGTGGTCGAGGATCAGGTCATCGAGCTCGTGGATGGCTGATCGGGCCGCGTCTCGGTGAACCAGGGCGCGTCCTCGATCAGCTCGCGCAGCACCGCCGTCGCATAGGCGCCGGCGGGCAGCTCGAAGCTCAGCAGCAGGCCATCGGGATCGGCCCAGGCCCGCGCGGCGCCCAGCGCCACGCGCAGCGGCCGCCGCGCGCCCTCGTGCGTGTCCCTTGGCATGCGTCCGAAGTGCGCCGGCGTGATGCCGAGCTCGCCGAGCACCTGCGCCTCGATCGCCGCCGGCTCGCCCTGTGCGGCGAAGCACTTCGGTCCCGGCAGCGGTCCGGCGGGCGAGATCTCGAACTCCGCGCAGCGGGCCTGCTCCGGCGCGGGATCCTCGACCAGGAAGCAGGCGCCATTGCGGTGCAGGAACGCCACGTCGCCGGGCAGCAGCCGGTCGCAGCTCGCGATCCGGCGGGCGAGCACGCGGTTGAACGCCTCGCTCTGCACCGCCGATACCATCAGCTTGAACACGTGCGGCGGCAGCGTGCGCGCCGCCGCCCGCGGGTCGGCGCTCAGCAGGATCGCGAGACCCTTGCCGAGGTTCGCGCCGCGCTTGCCGAAGCGCTGCTCGCCGAACCAGTTCGGCGCGCCGCGCGCCGCGAGGTCGGCGAGGTTGGTGACCAGGGCCGGCAGGTGCTCGGCCCCGGCGCCGCGCAGGCGGATCGTGAAGCGGTTGCCGCGCAGATGCCCGAGCTTCAGCTTGTTGCCATGCCGGCGCACCTCGAGCACCTGCACGCCCTCGAGGCTGAGGGCGCGCAGCCGCTCGGGATCCGCGTGCTCGATCGACACCCACTGCCGGGTGATCGCCTGCGCGTCCTTGAGTCCGGCCCAGCCGAACTCGCGCTCGCGGCGCCCGAGCGCGCGGGCGAGCTGGAACACCGCGTCCGGGGTCGACAGGCCGCGCTTCTCGATCAACACGAAGCAGTGCGTGCCCGCATCGGCTGGCGCATAGGCCGGCAGCTCCTCGACCACGAAGTCCTCGGGCAGGGTCTTGTAGCGCCCGGGCACCAAGGGTGCGGGCCCGCCACGCAGGAGCGGTCGCAGCGGCTTCACTCGGCGAGCTTGGCTTCCTTGTCGCGCTTGCGGCCCTTCTTCTCGGCCGCGGGCGGCTTCTCGACCGGGGCTTCGAGCG
>CAZSKV010000024.1:0-2355 GCA_964607495.1 uncultured candidatus Brocadiaceae bacterium | reverse complement strand
GTCTCGGTGCTGCGCGACGTCACGCTCGCGCGCATGGGGCTGCTGGACCCGTTCGGGACGCCGAAGTGGAGCAGTGCCGACTTCGCCTGGCAGGGCGACACGATGCTCTGCCTCGACACCGAAGCCGACCGCCGGGCGTTCGTCGCCGGTCCGGCGCGGTTGCCGGTGCGGATCAGCCACTACGGCGACCAGAGCCAGCAGGCCCCGCTGCGCCTGGAGCTCGACGGCCGGGCCGGGGCGGCGCGGGATCTCGCGCTCGCGCCCGGCAGCGTGTCGGCGGCCATGGCCTGGGAAGGCGAGCTGGCGGCCGCCGGCGACCAGCCGCGCCGGGTCCTGCTCTCCGCCACCTGGGGCGAGTGCGCGAACTCGTGGCCCCTGTGGGTGCTGCCGGCGCCCGCGCCGATGCCCAAGGACGTGAGCGTCGTGCGCGAGCTCTCGGCGCAGACCCTGCAACGCCTGCGCGAGGGTGCCTGCGTGCTGCTGCTCGCGTCTGAGAAGAAGCACAGCCTGCGCACGCGCCCGCACCAGTACTACCGTGGCGCCCCCCTGTGTCCGCCGCATCCTCTGCACGCGCAGGTGCCGGCTGAGTTCCTGTGCGATCTGCAGACCTTCGACCTCGAAGGCCCGCGCGTCCTCGAATGGGAGCAGCTGGTCGATCAGGTCGATCCGATCTTCGGCCTCTGGGACACGCACGACGACCCGGTGGTGCGCAAGTACCTGCTCGCGTTCGCGACCAGGGTGGGCGCTGGACGCCTCCTGGTCAGCTCGTTCGCGCACTCGAGCCCGGCCGGGCAGTTCCTGCTGCAGCGTTTCGCGGCCCACCTGCAGGATGGGCCCGCGCCGCGCCAGGCCCTTGCCGACCGCACGCTCGAGCACCTGCAGCAGGCCCTGGCCGCGGAGATCCTCGATCTCCCCGACTGGGAGCTGAAGCTGGACCCCCTGGACCAGGGCCTGGCCAAGGACTATGCCGCCGGAACCGCGAGCGACGGCGGGTGGACCGCGGTCAAGGCCGGCGCGCACTGGGAGAAGCAGGGCTTCGCGCACCAGGACGGCATCGGCTGGTACCGGGCCGCGTTCAAGCCGCCAGCCAGCTGGCAGGGTCGGAAGGTCACGTTGGTCTGCGAGGGCGTCGACGATTCGTTCCGGCTCTACCTGAACGGCAAGGAGCTCGGGCGTTTCGGCGACCCGGTCACCAAGAAGACCGTCTGGCTCGAACGCCAGACCTGCGACCTCTCCCCCCATCTCCGCCTGGGCGAAAGCAACCGGATCGTGCTGCGGGTGGTCGACCACGCCGGTGCCGGCGGACTCTGGAAACCGGTGTTCCTGACCACGGGCGCGGTCGATGCCCCCAGCGACCTGCTGCACTGACTTGCACCGCAGCGCTCCCTCGGCTTATCACCCTCCCGCGAGGAACCGTCCCGATGAAAGTCACCAGCGTCCAGCCGACCCCGAATCCCTCTGCGTTCAAGTTCCTGACCGACCGCACGCTGACCCAGGAGATCCGCAACTACACCGACCCGAGCGAGGCCAGGACCGACCTGGTCGCCCAGGCCCTGTTCGCGATCCCGCACGTGACGGGCCTCTTCTTCTGCGAGAACTTCGTGACCGTGACCATGGCCCGCGGTGCCGACTGGAAGGCCGTCAAGGAGCAGGTCACGCAGGTGCTGGAGACGACCTTCCTCGAAGACGCGCTGCCGCCCGCGCCCGGCAGCCCGGCCCTGACTGCCAGCCTGCCGCCCGAGCAGCGCGAGTTGATGGCGAAGATCGAGACCGTGTTCGACGACCGCGTGCGCCCGGCGTTGGCCGGCGACGGCGGTGGCCTGCAGATCCTGGGCCTCGAAGGCAAGCTGCTGCGGATCCGCTACCAGGGTGCCTGCGGCTCGTGCCCGAGTTCGATCTCGGGCACGCTGCATGCGATCCAGAACATCCTGCAGAGCGAGGTCGACGAGGAACTGCAGGTCATCTCCGGCTGACCAGCTCGGCGGCGACCGCATCGAAGAAGCGGATGCACTTCGCGGCGTTGGCCTCGAGCGCCTCGCCGCTGCCGTGCTCGTACTCGAGCAGGATCACGCCGCGGAACTTCTGGCGCTGCAACTCCGCGAGCATGCCGCGCGCGTTGCCCTTGCCGGTCCCCCACGGCATGTCGATCCCACCGCGCTGGCCGCTGATGTCCTTGAAGTGCAGCGTGACGATCCGGCCGGCCAGCTGCTGCAGGCACTCGAGCGGCACCAGACCCGAGCGCAGCCAGTGGCCGGTGTCGGCGCAGGCGCCGATGCGCTCGCTCTGGCCCTGGATCGCGGCGAGCACCAGCTCCGGACTCCAGTACGGCGATGGCTTGGGATGGTCGTGCAGCGC
>CAZSKV010000023.1:0-6184 GCA_964607495.1 uncultured candidatus Brocadiaceae bacterium | reverse complement strand
GTCGTGGGTCGCACGACGAGCATCAACACGAGGCGCTTGCCGCCGATCGTGTTCGGATCGGGCATCAGGATCTCGAATCCCGCCTCGTCCTCGGCGACCGCGAAACGCGCGCAGCGCAGCTTGCCGACGTACCGCTGGATCCCACCACCCACGGAGGTCCAGTTCGTGACCGTCGCGACGTCCGCCGTGACGTCCAACAGCGTCGGGTCGTCGCGACTCAGCACCCCACCCACGTCATAGGTCGAGCCTTGCGCGGTGAATCCCTCGCCGAAATCCCACTTGCCGTTGGCCTGGTTGAAGAGCGCCGACTGCAGCCCGAGCGCCGCGAGGCTGAATCCCGCATCCTCGGTCGCGATGTGCGGGTGGCCGCCGCTCTGGGCAACCACCGAAGACGCGAGACCGAGCAACGCGAGACCGAACGGACGGGAGAGCAGCACGTGGGCCTCCTCCGGTTAGGAGACCCGGAAACTACGCGGAGCGCTGGAAATCGACAATCCCCGAGACGGGTCAGGCGTCCCGTTCCGTCCCGCCCCCGCCCGGCCTAGGCTGTGCGCGCGGTGACCACGTTCTTCCACGTCGGCGACGTCCACATCGGTCGGGAGCGTCTGGGGGGGCTGCTGCCTTCGCAGGACTTCGCGGACGCGTTCGCGCAGGTGGTCGACCGGGCGCTCGCGGAGCGGGCCGACTTCGTGCTCGTGGCCGGCGACTTCTTCGACCGCGCGCGGATCGAGCCGAACCATCTGAGCGAAGGCGAGCGCGACCTGCTGCGCCTGCAGGCGGCAGGGATCCCGGTCGTCGCGATCGAGGGCAACCACGACCTGGTGTCGAGCTGGGACGACCGGCCGTCCTGGCTCGCCTACCTGAACGCGCGCGGTCTCGTGCGCCTGCTGCGCACCGAGTTCGCGGGGCAAGAGCCGGTGATGCGCGAGTGGACCGAGGCCGGGCGCCGCGGCAACTGGCTCGACCTCGCGGGTTGCCGGATCTACGGCGCGGGTTGGTTCGGCGCGAGCACGGCGCGGCGGCTCGCGGCGCTGGCCCCGCGGCTCGAGAAGCGCGGCTTCACGATCCTGCTGCTGCATGCGGGGATCCACGGCCAGGCTCCCGAGTTCGGGATGATCGACGCGGCCGAGCTCGCGGTGGTCCGCGACTGCGTGGACTACGTCGCGCTCGGCCACATGCACAAGCGCTACGTCGTCGATGGCTATGCCCACAACCCCGGCTCGCTCGAGAGCTGGACGCTCGACGAGGCGGGCTACGGCGACGCGAAGGGCTGCTGGCGCGTGCAGACGCTGGCGCAGGGCTTCTCCGCCGAGCACTTCGCGGTCGCGCGGCGACCGATCCTGCGCCTGGTCACGGCCTGGGATCGCAAGGCGCCGCTGGTCGACGCGGTGCCGGAAGGGCTCGATCCGCGCACGGTCGTGCAGCTGGTCGTACGCGCGCGCGGCCTCGCCGACTTCGACCGCACGCAGCTCGCGCAGGAGCTCGCGGCCGCGCGGGGCCTGACCGCGATCGATCTGGTCTGGGAGCCGGCGGCCGTGGGCGCGGATCCGGGCGCCGCCGACGCCGATCTGCCGCGCGCGGCGATCGAGCGCGAGGAGATCGAGAAGCTCGTCGCTGCGACCGGCCGCTACGACGATCGGATCGGGACGATCGTGCGCCTCGTCGAGCGCATCGCCGCCGCGCCGGACAGCGAGGCAGCGTGGCTCGCCCTCACGCAGGAAGCCTGAAATGCGCCTGCGCGAGCTCGTCCTGCGCCACGTGAAGTCCTTCGGCGAGGCTGCCGGCCCGCTGGTGTTCCAGGATGGCGTCAACTTCCTGTCGGGCCGCAACGGCGCCGGCAAGTCGACCGTGATCGAGGCGATCGGCTACGCGCTCTACGACGTGCAGCCGTACAGCAAGGAGCTGTTCGTGCGGCGCGGCGCGCGCACGGGCGTCGTCTCCGTGCTGATCGAGGACCGTGGCGAGACGTTCCGGGTCGAACGCAAGTTCGGCGGCAGCAACTCGTGGATCGTCTACGACGCCGCCGGTCTCGCGCGGCACGAACGGGCCGACGACGTGGTGCGCTTCCTCTGCGAACGCCTGCACGTCAGCGACCGGCAGCAGTTGCGCAACGTCTTCGCCCGCATCATCGGCGTCGAGCAGGGCTGCTACACGGCGGTGTTCCAGCTGCAACCCAGGGAACGCCAGGAGATCCTCGACGGGATCATCGCCGTCGATCGATTCCGCAAGGCCGCCGACGCGCACAACGACCTGCGGACCAGGCGGCTGCCCGAGGAGACCCAGCGCGTCGTGCGCGAGCTCGCGGTCGTGGACTCCTGGCTGCAGGAGCATCGCGACGACGCGGCCCGGCATCGCGAACTGGAGGCCGCGATGGCCGTCGCCGCACAGCGCATCGCGGCGCTGGCCCACGAGCTCGAGACCGGGGCCGCGCAGGTGCAGCAGCACGTGTGTGCGCAGCAAGCGCTCGACCTCGCGCTCCAGGCCGAGGCGCTCGCGCGCACGCAGGTGGAGGAGGCCGGACGCGCGGAGCAGGTGGCTGCCGCCGAGCTCGCGGCGGCACGCGTGGCGTTGCAGCGCCATGCCGCAACCGCGGTCGGCGCCCGCGCCTGGCAGGAGGCCGACACCTCCTGCAAGGAGCTCGAAGAGCGCGCGCTGCGCCAGCGCGAGGCCCTGGCCGCCTGCCAGCGGATCGAGCAGGCGCACGCGCTGGCCGCGCAGCGCCGGACCGACCTCGAGCAGCGCTTGGCGGCGGTCGCGGCCGAACATGCGGCGCTGGTCGCGGCGCGCGCCGAACGCCTCGCTGCAGTGGAGGTCGCCCAGCAGACCTTCGCACGCGCGCAAGCGGTCGCGCGCCGCGGCCGCGAGGACGCGGTGCGGCGCATGCGCCTCGCCGCCGAGCTCGAGGCGTTGGCCGAGCAGCAGCAGGCGGTCGCAGGGATGTTGTGCCCGTTCCTGCGCGAATCCTGCGACCGGATCCGCCCCGAGGTGTTCGCGATCCGGCGCGCGCCGCTCGAGCAGCAGCTCGCAGGCCTGGCCGGCGGCGCCGACCACGAGGAAACGCTCGGCGTGGCCCGGGACGCGGCCACCAAGGCCATCGCCGCGCGCGACGAGGTGTTCCGGGCCGAGCTCGCGAAGAAGCACGAGGTGCAGGGAGTACGCGAGCAGCTCGCGGCCGCGGTGCAGGCCTGCGGCGAGTGCGAACCGGCGCTCGCGAAGGCGCGCGCCGAACTCGCGCGCGACGCCGAGGTAGACCGCCTGCTGGCGGAGGCCCGAGTGCGCCGTCGCGCGCACGAACCCGACCAGCGCGAGCACCTGGCGAGCGAGCAGATCGCGGCGCAGGTGCCGGGGCGCGCGGCGACCTTGGCCGCGGCCACCAACCGGCTGCGTGCAGCGCAGGCGGACCTGGCGGCATGCACGCAGGCGGTCACCCAGGCGCGCGCTGCCTGCGACCCGCAGGCGGCAGCCCGGGCACAGGCACGGCAGCTGGCCCTGGTGCGCGAGCACGCGAGTGCCACGACCGCGCAGCAGGCGAGCAGCCGGCAACTCGCGGAACTCGCGGCGCAGCTCGAGGCGGCCGCGACGCAACGCACGCGCGCCGCGGAACTCCAGCGCGAGCTCGCGCGCTGGCGCGCGATCGCCCAGGTCGCGACCGACGTCTGGCAGGTGCTGCGGGACGTCGGTCCGCAGATCTCGCTGCGCCTGATGCAGACGATCGGTGCGCGCGCGAACCGGATCTTCGCGCTGCTGCACGGCGGCGCCGGCAGCCTGATCTGGGGCGAGGACTACGAAGTGCGGCTGCGCACGCCGCAGGGCGAGCTGCCGTTCAAGAACCTCTCGGGTGGCGAGCAGATGGCGGCAGCCCTCGCGATCCAGATGGCCATGGCCCGCGACTTCGCGCAGTCGGCCTTCTGCATCTTCGACGAGCCGACGGTGCATCTCGACGCGGCGCGCAAGGAGCGGCTCTGCCTCGCGATCCGCGAGGCCCGGAAGGAAGGCGGGTTCACGCAGGTGTTCGTGGTCTCGCACGACGAGTGCTTCGCCCCCTTCGTCGACCACGAGATCGTGCTGCGCAACACCGGCGAGGCCGGCACCGTGGTCGGCGGCGCCTGAACCCGCTCAGGCCGGCAGGTCGGCCGCGCAGCGCACGGTGGTCTCTGGCGCCACGACTCCGAACCCGGCGCCGCCAGGTCCCACGACCACGACCACCGTCGAGCCGAAGCCGAAGCGGCCGAGCTCCTGCCCCTTGGCCAGCGGGCCCGGCAGCGGCGCCGCGACCTGGATGTCGCCGACGTTCAGGGCCGCGACCATCACCACGACCGCGGCGCGCCCGTCCGCGAGCCGGGCCGGGAACACCATCCGCTCGTTGCGCGCGAACAGCCGCGGCACGCAGCGCACGGCCTTCGGGTTGACCGGGAAGAGCGCACCTGGGATGTGCCGTGGGGGGGCGAACCCCGCCGCGAACGGACTGTGCACGCGGTGGTAGTCCCCGGGCGCGAGGTAGATCGTCGCCTGGGAGCCGCCGGCGAGTTGCCCTGCGAGCGCGGCGTCGCCGAGCAGCTCCCCGAGTTCGTGGTCCTGGCCCTTGACCTGCGGGATGCGTAGCGCCGCGATCGGGCCGCAGGTCACGATCCTGCCGTCGCAGGGCCAGACGAGCGGGCCCTGGCCGAGCGGGCGTGCGCCGGCGCGCAGCGGCCGTTGGAAGAACGCAGCGAGCGAGCCGAAGTCGGCGAGGTCGCCCGCCACCTCCGCGAGGTCGCAGCCGTAGCGGCGCGCGAACCAGCCATGGACCCGCGGCCGGAGCCCGCGCGGCAACGGCAAGCGGGTCAGGCGGCCAGTCAGCCGCGACAGCAGGACCTTCGGCAGGAGCTCCAGCAACTGGCGGCGCACGCGCCGGCCCTTGTTACGCGTTGAGCGCTGCCCAGGCAACCGGCATCATGGCACGCCATGCGGTTGCTCTGCGTGGTGCTGCTCGTGCTCCCGGTCGCGTGCCGGCAGGAGCCTGGCAAGGTCGAGCCGGACACGCTCGTGCTCGAACTCGGTGGCGACCAGCCGCTGCTGGCCGAGACGCTGGACCAGGTGCGCCCGCCGAAGCTCCGCCCGGAATCGCGGCCCGAGTCGCGCACGCAGCCAATGGCGCCCACGCCGGAGCCGCGAGTGCCCGCGGTGCGCACGGTCAAGCTCGCGAAGGGGCAGACGCTCTACGCGCTCTGCAAGCAGCACCTCGGCAGCGGGGAACGATGGCGCGAGGTCAGCAAGCTCAACGGCTGGACCGAGGCGCAGGCCAACCACCTGCGTGAAGGGGTCGAGGTGCGTCTTCCTGCCCGCTGAGCCGGATTGCCGATAAGATCCCGCCCGCCCGATGCGACTCGTCCTCTGCTGCTGGCTCGCGCTTGCCCAGATCCTGCTGGGCAATTTCGCCGGGCGGATGCTCTGCTTCGGCAGGGATGGCCAGCTCGCGGTCGAGACGCGCGGCACCTGCTCGCCGGATTCGTGTGACGAGGGCTGCTGCGACCAGGACCAGGTCTGCATCGACGTGCCGATGCTCGGCGATGCGCAGCTCGCGCAAGCGCTGCCGGATGCCGGGCAGCACTTGCATCCCGATGCCTGGGTGCAGATCGCATGGCCGCCGGGGCCGGCCATGGTGCCGGCCGCGCACGTGGGTCAGGGGGTCGATCCACCGCCGCGACCCGCGGCTGGGCTGATCCGTCTGCGCACGGTCGTGCTGCGCTGCTGAGCGCGGGTTCCGTACTCCGGATCCGCCCTTCCTGCTCCGCTGCCCGTCGTTCCGCATGCGCCGAAACCTGTTGTTGTTGCTGCTCTCCGCGCCGGCCTGTCACAGCTACGAAGCGCTGCCGCTCGACCCGGAGGCTCTGCGCGCGGAGCTCCTGGCTCTGACGCCGCGGGCGGAGCTGCCCGCGGCGGCGCTCGCCGACGGCCTCTCCGAGACCGAGGCGGTGGCGCTGGCCCTGCGCGTGCACCCGCGCCTGCGCCATGCGCGCGCCGCGCGTGGCCTGGCCGAGGCCGAGGTCCGCACGGCGGGCCTGTGGAACGATCCCGAGCTGGCGGCCAGGTGGCGCTACGTCGACGGCTACACCGACTCGATCTCGACCGGCAGCTTCGAGATCGAAGTGCTGCTGCAGCCGCCACGGCCGGGCGAGATCGGCACCAAGCGCGCCGCGGCCGC
>CAZSKV010000022.1:0-4698 GCA_964607495.1 uncultured candidatus Brocadiaceae bacterium | reverse complement strand
GGCGTGTTGCGCAGTGCGGCGCTCCCGGTGCCGGTGATCTCGGTCGGCAACCTGACGGTCGGCGGCACGGGCAAGACCCCGCTGGTCAGCTGGTTGGTCGAACAGCTCGTCGCCGCCGGCAGGCGTCCGGGCGTGCTCGCGCGCGGTTACGGGCGCGCGCCGGGCGAGCGGCTGAACGACGAAGGCTGGATGCTCGCGGCGCGGCACCAGGGCCTGCTGCAGGTGCAGGCCGCGGACCGGGTGCGGGCTGGCCGGCAGCTCGTCGCGGAGCTGGGCGCGGACGTCGTCGTGGTCGACGACGGCTTCCAGCACCGCCGGCTCGCGCGGGACCGCGACCTGGTCTGTCTCGACGCGCGCTTCGACCCGCGCCGCCTGCGCGTGCTGCCGGCCGGCTCCCTGCGGGAACCGGTGGCCGGCCTCGCCCGTGCCGACGCGATCATCTGGACCCGGGCCGAAGCCGAGCCGCCGCAGCTCGAGGGCTTCCCGGTGCCGGTGTTCCGCTCCGTGCACGCGGTCCGCGACCTCGTGCGCATGCCTGGCGGCGAGAGCGAACCGAGCCAGGCGCTGAGTGGCCGCCGGGTCGTGCTGCTCTCGGCGATCGCGCGGCCGGAGACCTTCCAGCAGACCGCGACCAGGCTCGGCGCGAAGGTCATGGCGCACATCATGCGCCGCGACCACCATCGCTGGAATCCGACCGACCTCGCCGAGGCCGCGGCGCTGGCCAGGCGCTTCGACGCCTGGCTGGTCACGACCGAGAAGGACGAGGCCAAGCTGACCGACGTCGCGATCCCGCGGCACGTGTTGCGCATCGAATTGCGCTTCCTCGGGGCGCAGCCGGAGCTCGAGTGGCTGCTGCAACGGCGGCGGCGATGAAGCGCAAGCGCCTGCGTGCCCTCGACCTGCTGGTCTACGTCGGTGCGCGCGCCGCGCTGGCCGTGACCACCTGGCTGCCGGAGCGTTGCGCCTATGGCCTCGCCGGCGCGTTGGGCCGCGGCTTCTTCCGGCTCAGCCGGCGCCGGCAGCGGCATGCGCTGCACCAGCTGCGCAATGCCTACGGCACCAGCCGCAGCGACGCCGAACTGCTGCGCCTCGCGAGGTGCGCCACCGGCCATCTCTTCCAGGTCGCGCTGGACATGGTCCGGATCGGACCGCTGCTGGCGCGCGGCGACCTGCTGCGCTGCATCACGAATCCCGAGATCGTGCAGCAGGTGCCGCGCGGCCCGGCCCTGATCGTGTCCGGGCACCTCGGTTCCTGGGAGGTCGCCGGGTTGGTGATCGCGGCCAGCGGCCAGGCCTGCCACGCGATCGGCCGGCGCTTCCGCAACCCGTACTTCGATCGCTTCGTGTTCGGTCAGCGCGAGCGCGGTGGCCTGTTCGTGCATCCGCGGCGGGGTGGGGTCCGGGCGCTGGCGCGGGCGATGCGCGGCGGCGCGCTCGGCCTGCAGGTCGTCGACCAGAACCAGCGCCTGCGCGGCGTCGCCGCGCCGTGGTTCGGCGAGCTCGCGAGCTGCGAGCGCGCGGCGGCGACCCTCGCGATGCGGCTGCAGTGTCCGATCCACGTCGGCGCGACCTACCGCGAGGGCAACGGTCTGCGCTTCTCCTGCGTGCTCGGCGCCGCCATCCGCCCGCAGCCCTTGGTCCGCGGCGAGGCCGAGGTGCGCCGGCTGGTGACCGCGATCAATGCCGAGCTCGAGAAGCTGGTGCTCGCGCGGCCCGAGCAGTACCTCTGGATTCACGACCGCTACCGCACGCGTCCGCACCTCGCCGCCGTGGACCCCGGAACCGAAGATGACGAAACCGAAGCCGAAACCGAAGCGTGAGCTGCGCATCCGCTCGCTCGCGGAGCGCAAGAACCTGGTCCGACGCGCGGACTTTGCCAAGGTCGCCGAGCCGTTGCCGGGATTCCTCGGCTGGTTCCGCAGCATGCCCGACATCTACGGCAGCGCGAACCTCAAGCGCATCGTCGAGCGGATCGTGGCCGCGCGTCTGCAGGGCAAGGAAGTAGGCGTCGCGCTCGGCGCGCACGTGCTCAAGGTCGGGCTCTCGCCGCTGCTGATCGACCTGATGCGCCGTGGCTTCATCACCCACGTGGCGACCAACGGCGCGGGGGCGATCCACGATTGGGAGACCGCCTACCAGGGCGAGACCAGCGAAGACGTGTTCGCGGGCCTCGAGGACGGCTCGTTCGGGTTCTGGCGCGAGACCTTTGCCGGCCTGAACGACGCGGCGAAGCGGGCCAGTGCGCGCGGGGAGGGCTATGGCGAGGCGCTCGGCAAGGAGATCCTCGCGCACAAGCTCCCGTGCGCCGAGCTCTCGATCTACGCCGAGGCGGCGCGACTCGCGATCCCGGCCACGATCCACGTCGCGTTCGGCTGCGACATCGTGCACATGGATCCGCAACTGGACGGCAAGGCGCTCGGCGACGCGACCCTGCGCGACTTCTGGCGCCTGGCCGACACGGTCGGCAAGCTCGGTGGGGGCGTGTGGTGCAACCTCGGCTCCGCCGTGATCATGCCCGAGGTGTTCCTGAAGGCGGTATCGATCGCGCGCAACGAGGGCCGCCTCGGCCGGGACTTCCTGACCTGCAACTTCGACATGATGCATCAGTACCGCGCGTTGACGAACGTGGTCGAGCGCCCGCCCAAGGAAGGCCTGTCGGTGATCGCGCAGCACGAGATCGTGCTGCCCTTGTTGCACCAGGCGCTGCTCGCGGTCGGGGCGGAACAGGGATTCGGGCAGACGCGGCGCTGAGCACCGGCGATCTGCCGGAGCGCGTGCCGAAATAGCCACGCGTTGCGGGGGTTCCCTGCCCCTGGTTCCGAGCAGGTTCCGATCCGGCTGCGTCCGCGCCAGGGTCGATCTCGACGCTCAGGAGGCTCCGATGCGTGGCGTGGCAGTGGTTGCGGCGGCGTTCTCCGTGGCATGCGTGGCTTCGGCCCAGACCCTGCTCAAGGACATCAACACCACGCCGCCGCCGAATCCGTCGACGCCCGCGCTTGCGATCCCATGGCAGGCAGCTGCCGGCTGCCTCTACTTCCCCGCTGATGACGGGCGCTACGGCCGGGAGCTCTGGCGCAGCGACGGAACGGCGAGCGGCACGCAGATGGTCAAGGACGTGATCCTCGGGGCCGGCGGCAGCGCCCCCGATCGCCTCGCCGCGCTCGGCAGCCTGCTGCTCTACATGGCGACCACGCCGGAGACCGGGGAGGAGCTCTGGCGCAGCGACGGGACCGCGGCCGGCACGTTCCTGCTGCTGGATCTGCAGCCGGGCGTCACGGGCAGCAGTCCGGCTCCGCTCGGGGTCGCCGGCGGCAGGCTCTACTTCGCCGCGACCGACCAGGTTGCGGGCACGGAGCTGTGGGCCACCGACGGCACGGCGGCCGGCACCTCGCTCGTGGTCGACCTCCGCCCCGGTACGGCGGGCTCGTCGCCGCACGGGGGCGCCGTGGTCGGCAACACGCTCTATTTCGCGGCCGACGACGGCATGACCGGCGTCGAACTCTGGGCCGTGACCGGCGCGACGATCCGGTTGGTCAGGGACATCAACACGAGTATCCCGGGAGCGGCGTCGAACCCGCAGCACCTGCGTGCGCTCGGTGCGAAACTCGTGTTCACGGCCGACGACGGCGTGGTCGCCGAAGAGCCCTGGGTCAGCGACGGCACGGCCGCCGGCACGGTCTTGCTGCAGGACGTCGCCCCCTTCCTCGCCACCAGTTCGCGGCCGGCCAACCTCACGGTCGTCGGCACGAGCCTCTACTTCTCGGCGAACGACGGCGCCCACGGCTTCGAGCTCTGGCTGACCGATGGCACGCCGGCGGGGACGCATCTCGTGACCGACCTGAGCCCGGGTGGCGCGAACTCCGACCCAGGGTCGCTCGTCGCGGTCGGAGCGAAACTCTTCTTCGCGGCGCAGACTCCGGCGACCGGCCGTGAGCTCTTCTCGAGCGATGGCACAGCAGCCGGCACCAAGTTGATCGCCGACCTGAATCCGGGCAGCACGAGCACCGTGTTCAGCGAGATGGGCGTGCTCGGCCTGCGGCTCGCGTTCCGTTGCAGTGATCCGGTGCATGGCGTCGAGGTCTGGAGCACGGATGGCACGGCGGCCGGAACCGCGCTGCTCAAGGACATCAACGCGACCGCACCGTACGCCGGCTCGGCTCCGAGCCACTTCACGGCCTGGAACGGGCGCCTGTACTTCATGGCCGACGACGGCCTGGTCGGCAGGGAGCTCTGGGGCAGCGACCTCACGGCGGCCGGTACCCTGCTCGTCGCGGACCTCTCGCTGCCGCATCCGAGTTCGGCGGATCCGGCCTTCCTGATGGCCTTCGCGCAGCAGGTGCTGTTCAGCGCGAACGACGGCATCGCCGGCGCCGAGCTCTGGATCAGCGACGGCACCGCGGCCGGCACGCGGATGCTCGCCGACCTGAACCCGGGCAGCGCGAGCTCGTCGCCCCGGGCGCTCGCGGCATGCGCGGGGAAGGCCTACTTCTCGGCCTCGGTCACGACTCTCGGCAACGACACCGGGCGCGAGCTCTGGGTCACCGACGGAACGCCGGCGGGGACCTCGTTGCTCAAGGACATCAACCCGGGCAGGGCCTCCGGGGCACCGGAGTTCGCGGTGGTCTTCCGGGAGCAGATCTACTTCACGGCCTATGACGCGAGCCACGGCCAGGAGCTCTGGCGCAGCGACGGGACGGC
>CAZSKV010000021.1:0-4792 GCA_964607495.1 uncultured candidatus Brocadiaceae bacterium | reverse complement strand
ACTCATCCAGAGTTGCCGCCGATTCGGCCGCTCGAACCTGGACGAACATCCGCGCATTGCGCGCGGCGCATCCCGTGACGCAGTCTCCTCGCACCGCAACCCTTCGTCACGGGAAGACGGCGTCCTGCACCAACCGCGTGCGGGAGCCGGCAGATCAGGAATCGCCGCGGCCACTGCAGGCGCGGCCCGCTGTTCGTCCCCACGCGAGTCCTGTTCCTGAGTCCGAGATGAAGCGAACCCTCCTGGTTGCGTGGGCAGCGGCCGCCGTCGTGGCGGCACAGACCCGGTTCACCGAAACCGAGAAGATGCACTTTCCGGCCGCGCGCCTCGCGCCGGCCACGGTCGACGACGTGGCGGTGGACCTGGACGGCGATGGCGTGGCCGACGTGGTCCGCCGCGGCAAGCTGTGGCTCAACGACCGGCGCGCGAACTTCAGCGCAGCCCCGGCCGGGTGGTTCCCGGAGCTCGAAGGCCGCGCCACGGCGCTTGCATGCGCCGACCTGGACCGGGACGGGGATCGCGACCTCGTGGTCGCGACCACGGCCGGCGTCGAGCTGTGGCTGAACCTCGGGATCGGCGCGTTCATGCACGCGCACGAGCGCCTGCCTGCGGCGATCCGCGCGACCCCGTGCCTCGCGATCGCGTTGGCAGACGTGGACGGCGACCTCGACCCCGATCTGGTGCTCGCGCCGACCGGTGGCGGACTCGGTGTCGTGTCGAACAGCGGCAACGCGTTCTTCACGGCCGCGGCGGCGCAGCCGCCGGCGGTTGCGTTCGCGACCGCGCTGGTGGCAGGCGACGTCGACGGCGATGGCGACCTCGATCTCGCGACAGCGCACGGCTTCGGCTCCGGTTGGACGATCGAGTGGTGGCGCAACGGCGGCGGGGGCGTGTTCGCCCCCGCGGGAACGATCACGGCAGCCGTGGGCCGCGCGACGGCGCTGCGTCTCGTCGATGTCGATGGCGATCAGGACCTGGACCTGCTGGTCGGCACCGACGCGTACGGCGTGACGATCCGCGTGAACCTCGGCCAATGGCTCTTCGCGCCGCAGGACTGGCGCCTGCCGCAGAGTCCATCCGGGTCGGTGCACGCGATCACGCCCGGCGACTTCGACCGCGACGGGCACCCTGATCTGCTCGTGGCGGTCACGGGGCAGAGCGCGTTGTGGCGCAACGACCAGAGCGGGGTCTTCTTCGCCCACCCGAACCTGCCTGCCGGGTTCCTGGCCGCGTCCATCGGAGGTCACTTCGCGGACTTCGACGGCGACCAGGATCCCGACGTCCTGCTGAGCGGGGCGACCCGGTCGAGCCTGTTCCTGAACGACGGCCACGGCGGCCTGGTCGAGGCGACGCGGCGGTGGGCGCCGGATGCGCCGGATTGGAGCCACGCGCTCGCGCTCGGCGACGTGGATGGCGACGGCGATCCCGATGTCGTCTCGAGCGGCGGCGGCGCGCGGACCATCGCCTTGTGGCACAACGACGGCAAGGGCCACCTGCTGGCGTCGGGATCGGGCAGCCCAGGGACCAGCGGCTGGCTGCCGGCCGGGCTCTCGCTCGTGCTCTTCGACCTGGACCGCGATGGCGACCTCGATCTCGCGTATCTCGGAACGAACGGCCAGCCATTCCTGCGCGTGAACGATGGGAGCGGCAACTACCGCGACGTCTCGTCCAGACTGCCTGCGGCGCCCCAGCAGTCGCGCCGGCTGCACGCCTTCGACGCCGATGGCGACGGCTATCCGGATCTCTTGCTCACCTGCAACACGAGCCTGCCGAACGTGGCGGTGCTGTGGCGCAACGACCGCCTGGGCGGCTTCACGGACGTGACCGCGGCCTGCCTGCCGAGGTACCGCGCGACCGCGGACGCGGTGGCGACCGCCGACGTCGACCGCGACGGCGATCTCGATCTCGCGATCGCGACCTCCCTGGGGTTGCAGCTCTGGAGCAACGACGGCACCGGACGGTTCCTCGACGTGAGCGCCACGCGGCTGCCGGCGATGGCACCCGGAGACGCGATCCCGGCCTTCGGCGACCTGGACGGCGACCAGTGCGCCGATCTCGTGATCGGCTGGCGCAGTGGGGCCGCCACCCAGACCAGCATCCTGCACAACGACGGGACCCGCTTCGTGGCGCAGCAAGCCGGTGTGCCCGACGATCCGGACTGGAGCAGTGACGTCACGGTCGGGGACGTCGACCAGGACGGCGATCTCGATCTCGTGCTCGCGAAGGTCAACCGCGCGCCCCGTTTCCCCTCGAGCCGGCTCTGGTTGAACGACGGGCTGGGGCGCTTCACCCCCGCGGCCGCGGCGCCGGGCGGCGCGCACGAGGTCGTCCGCCTGGTGGACCTCGATGCCGACGGCGATCTCGATCTCGTCGGGATCGCTTCCGAACCCGACGGGCGCGGTCTCACGGTCGCGATGAACCTGCACCGCCACCTGCAGGCGACGGCCCTGGCCCGCCTCGGCCACCCCTATCCGCTCGTGCTCCACGCGGGTTCCGGCCGTGCCGGGTGGCCGCAGACCGCGATCGTCGCGATCGGGCTACGCGAGAAGCCCACGCCGATCCCCGGTCTCGGCACGCTGGGCCTCGACCCGCAGCTGATGACGACCCTGCCGGTGGTGCAGATCCCCGAGCTCGGCGGCACGGTCACGCTGCCGCTCGCATTGCCCGGCGACCGCGCGCTGCTCGGCATGACGCTCTGTGCGCAGGCTCTCTTCGCGGCGCCGATGCGACTCTCGAACGTCGTCGCCGACCGGATCGTCTCCTGAGTTTCCCCGGGTTCAGGGGGACCGCTGCCCCACCAGGCGGTCCCCCGGGCCCGGGAACGTGAACGCCGCGAGCAAGTAGAGGCCCGCGGCGACCATCGCCACGACCGCGAAGCCGTACTCCATGGCCAGCATGATCGAGAGCACCGAGGCGACGACCGAAGCCGCGCCGTTGATGCCGACCGCCCACGGCACGACGCCCGTGGCCGCGTTCTGCAGCTGGCTCAGACCGGTCGGGAACGGAATGCCCATCGCGAAGGCGAGCGGTGCGATCGCGACCACCGTCAGCAGGACACGCACGCCCTCGGCCGCGGCCAGGGTCGCGCGCAGGAAGGCAGGCAGGAGCAGGGCGTGCGCCACCAGCAGCAGGACGACGACCGTCGCCGCGGTGATCGCAGCGCGCGCGCCGAAGCCGCGCTGGCCGGCCCAGCCCGAGCCGAGTCCGGAGAAGAGCAGGAAGCTCGCGAGCCCGACGGTCAGCGAGTAGGTCGGATGGCCGAGGTAGAGCACGAAGCGCTGGATCGTGGTGATCTCGACCAGCAGGTAGGCGAAGCCGAGCGCACAGAAGTAGAGCAGGATCCGCGCGCGCAGGCCGCCGCCTCCGCCCGCACGGAAGCCGATGCGGAACAGTGGCACCAGCACGAGCACGACCGTCGCCAGCGCGGTCTGCAGCAGCAGCGCGACCAGGATGTAGATCCCGATCGGCTCGCCACCGACGAGCGCCGTGTGATCGGAGCCCGGAGTCGAACGCGGCCGCAGCACGTCCAGCCAGGAGTAGAAGTTGAAGAAGAAGGGCCGGTCGTCGGTCGCCGGCTCGGTGTTGAACGGGTAGCTCGCGTGGAACCGCGCCTCGGCGTCCTCGCCTGCGGCCATCGCCGCGAGCAGGCGCGCATACTCGTTCTCGGGCGGCACCTTGCCGCCCCCCGCGTAGCCGAGCCAGTGCCGGACGTTCAGCGGGTTCATCCTCTCGAGCGCCTTCTCGATGCGCGCGACTTCCTCGTCCGTGAACGGGGTCTTGCGCATCATGGCCACGTCGAAGCGTGTCGGCTGCGTGTAGTTGCGGTCCAGGTGCGCGGCGAGATTGACCGCGTTCGGGTTCTGCGGATTCGCCTTCGCCCACTCTGCGAGCGCGAGCACCTGCCGGTCCTCGTGGTTGACGACGATGAAGTGGCGCCGCGGGTCGGTCACCCCGAAGTCGCGCAGGGCGCGCGCCGCGGTCGCGACCAGCTTCAGGGTCTCGCGCGGCGGCTCGAAACGTGGCCGGATCACGACGACCACGCCCCGCTCCGAGAGGTGCGAGAAGTAGTCGGCCATCGCCTCCTGCGTGTAGAGATACGACTCGCTGAAGATGTAGCTGCCCGAGGCCAGCGCCGCGTAGGTGTCGGTCCCTGACATCTGCAGCAGGTCGTAGGTGCCGCCCGCGCGGCGCAGGAAGCTGCGCCCCTCGGAGTGGACGGCGGTGACCTTCTCGCGCTCGTAGACGCCGTTCGTGTAGCGCGCGAGCTCGTTGCGCACGAGGTTCAGCGTCGCGCCGTTGATCTCCACCGCAGTCACCGAGGTGGCGCCGTAGTGCAGCGCGGTCTCGATGTCGTTGCCACCGCCCGAGCCGATGATCAGGACGCGCGGCTTGTCGACCAGACGGTAGCCGAGACCGTACATCCAGGCGTCGTAGTCGACCTCCTTGCGCGCATGACCGGCCGACCAGACGACCGTCGGCGCGTCGCCGTCCTGGAACACGTGCACCTGCGAGCGCGGCGCGTTTGCCGGGTCCTCGCGGTCGCGCCGCGCTGCCGGCCCCGGGATCGGCATCTGCATCGTGTCGAGCCGGCAGAGCGGCGTCCAGATCGTGCGCCGCTGCGCCGGATCGGGGTCGGGATAGAGCGGGTCATTCGCCTTCTCGAGCGCGGTGAGCGCCGCGTAGGCGCTCTCGTGCACGATCTGGGCCTTGGTCGGCGCCGGGCGGATCGGAACCAGCACTTCCGTCATGCCCGGCAGGATGACGCTCGCGGGCCAGAGCGCGGTGCCGAGCA
>CAZSKV010000020.1:0-11458 GCA_964607495.1 uncultured candidatus Brocadiaceae bacterium | reverse complement strand
GCGCACCTCGACCTGGATCGATCTCTACGGCTCGGGCGACACGGTCAAGTCCCATGGTCCCGAGGTGACCGAGTTCCACGCGCAGGCGAGCTACGCCTGGAAGCCCGAGAACGGCCTCTCCGCGAGCTTCACGCACATGCGCTGGCCCGAGCTGCTGCGCGACGAGTTCGCCAAGCCCGATCCCGACTACCTGCGCGACGCACGGACCGACCGGCTCGGACTCGCGACCTGGCAGCGGCTCGACCAGCACTGGCGCATCGACGCGCGCGCCGACTGGTGGGAGGATCAGAGCGATCACGGACTCGCCGGCGAATTGCGCTTCTCGGCGCGCAGCGTGTTCGGAGAGCGCCACGAGGGCAGCTTCGCGATCGTGCAGACCGATGGCACCTACACCAGCGGCCCGGCGTTCCGCATCTCGTCGATGAACTGGTGGGACTCGGCGGTGCTGCGCCTGACCTACGAACTGGCGCTCTACTCGAGCGACAAGCTGACGACCAACTCCGCGAGCCTCACGCAGCACGCCGTGACCGCGGGCTACGACCTGAATCTCTCTCCCGCCTGGAGCCTGTCGATCACCGGTGATCTGCGCTTCGGCGACGGCACCGAGTCCGTGACCCTGGGCGCGTTCCTGCAAACCCGCTTCTGAACGATGAAGAACCGCAACGGTCTCGCCCTGATCGCCTTCGGCCTGCTGGCCCTGGCCTGCGGCCTGACCACCCGCCAGAGCTGGCGCTCCTCGCTCGGACCGGTGGTGCCGCACGACTCGTTCCCGGCCCAGTGCGACCTGTGCCACCTCGGTGGCGACTGGTCGCAGATCCGCCCGGACTTCGAATACGACCACGCCAAGCAGACCGGCACGCCGCTGCTCGGCGCGCACGAGCAGGCGCAGTGCCTGCGTTGTCACAACGATCGCGGACCGGTCAAGGTGTTCGCGCAGCGCGGCTGCGGCGGCTGTCACGAGGACGTGCATCAGGGCCACCTCGGCAAGGACTGCAAGACCTGCCACGACGAGACCAACTGGCTACCGCGCGCCCAGATCGCCAAGCACGCGAGCACGCGCTTCCCGCTGGTCGGCGCACACGCGGCCACGGCCTGCTTCCGCTGCCATCCAGGCGCCGAGGTCGGCAACTTCCAGCGCACCGATCCGCGGTGCGAGACTTGCCACCGGCAAGACCTGACCCGCGCGACGAACCCCGACCACCAGCAGCGCGGCTGGACGACTGCATGCGAGCGCTGCCACCTGCCGACCATCTGGCAGAGCGCGCGCTTCTCGCACGACACCTACCCGCTGACCGGCCGTCACGGCTCGATCTCCTGCTCGCGCTGCCATGTGAACAACGTCTACGCCGGCACGCCGCGCACCTGCGTCGGCTGCCATCAGGCGAACTACAACGCGACGACGAACCCGCGCCACGCCCAGGCCGGCTTCTCGACCGCCTGTGACTCCTGCCACACGACCTCGTCGTGGTTCGGGGCGCGTTACACGCACCTGAACTACACGCTGACCGGGGCCCACCTGACCGCGAGCTGTGCGTCGTGCCACGCGAATGGTGTGTATGCCGGGACGCCGCGGAACTGCGCAGGCTGCCATCTCCCCGACTACAACGCGACGACGAGTCCGAACCACCAGGCCGCCAACTTCCCGACGACCTGCGAGAGCTGCCACTCGAGCACTTCGACCTGGCGCGGGGCGACCTTCAACCACTCGTTCCCGATCACGACCGGCAAGCACTCCGGGATCTCGTGCGGCACCTGCCACACCAACCCGAACAACTACCAGGTCTTCACCTGCCTGGTCTGCCACGAGCACAACAAGACCAAGATGGACGACACGCACAAGTCGACCGGCGGGTACTCGTACACGAGCGCGGCCTGCCTGCAGTGCCATCCACAGGGGCGCAAGTGACCTGACCCGGGCCGGCTGGGGCGTGCGGCAGAGCCCAAAGCGCGCGGAGATGCGAGACCGGGGGTTTGTCAGCCGCGCTCCGCGCACGATAATCGCTGCGCCCCCCCCCGACTCGTCCCCCGGCTGCACGAACATGACCACGTCGGCTTGCATCTCCTGGCGCGATCTCGCCCACCAGCAAGGCGTGCTGCGCCCGTTCTGGATCCTTGCGCGGATGCCGGCGGCCAACCGGCTGCGGATCGCGCGCCTGCTCGGTTGCAGGATCGACACCCGCTCGTCGGCCGAAGCCCAGGCCTGGCGCATCATCAACCAGAACCTGCGGGGACTGCAGGCGCGCACCCACAACGTGCTCGAGCAGCTGTCGCCGTTCTCGCGCAACAACAACTGGTGGGAGATCCTGACCCGGCTCGCGCGGCGGTGCGGCGTGCGCTTCTACCCCGGCCTCTCGGACGAAGAGGTCGAGCGCCTGCTCTTCGATCACTTCGCCGACGCGGTCGCCGGCCAGTTCGCCGTTCGCGGCGCCGATCCGCTCGCGGTCCCAGGGGTCGATCCGGAACTCACGCAGGCTCTGGATTCGCTGCACCTGACGCCGAACGGCATGCGCGCCCTGCTCGGCACGCTGCTCGCCTCGGCACCCGTGCAGCGTTCCTGGGCCTGGATGGCCGCCATGAGCGGCGGCCTGCGGATCGTCTACGAGCGCCTCGAGACGATCTGTGCCAACTGGCTCGCGCTCGGCCGCGACAACACTTCCCGGGTCTGCGCCGTCGTCGCCACGATCTACCTGCACGACCTCGTCGAACGCAGCCTCGCCGAGTTCGACCTGGCAGGCGTGTAGAAGTACCGGTGACGAAGTTGCGGGGATACGTTCCCTGGTCGACGCACATCCGGGTCGAATCAGGGCGCGAATCCTGATAGGTCTGTCACCGGTACTTTTCCACCATGTTGCTCCGCCAGTTTCCGCCGATGGGGGTCTACGAGACCCTGTTCCGCTTCGCCGAGGCCACGCACAAGTACATGGGTGATGTGGGCACGCATCCCTGGGCGCAGGGCTTCCCGATCACGACGCCGGTGCCAGGGGGACCAGCACTCCCGGACTCGATCGCAATCACGGCAACGGACCGCATGTATCCCAAGGCCGACGGCCAGCCGCCGCTGCGTCAGGCGATCGCCGACTACTACAACGAGTTCTACGGCGCGCGCATCACGCCGGACCACGTCGCCGTGTTCGCCGGCGGCCGCCCGGCGATCTTTGCGATCCTGGCGTTCCTGCAGGAGGACGTGACGATCGCGGTCGAGGAGACCGAGTACACGCCGTACTTCGACCTGCTGAAGGTCCTGCGCCGCCCGCACGCGCTGATCCCGAGCCACGCCGCGAACCGGTTCCGGCCGGCCCTGACCGAGCATCCCGAGCTCGCGCGCGTGCTGCTGCTCAAGAGCAATCCCTGCAACCCCACCGGGGTCGTGACCTCGGGCGAGGAACTGCGCAAGCTGGTCGCCACCTACTCCAAGCCTGGCCGCGGCGCGCTGCTCGACGAAGCCTACGAGTTCTATTGCGAACCCGAGCCAGTCAGCGCGTTGCGCTACATCGAGGACATCGACACCACCAACCTCTTCATCGTCGGCGCTGCCACCAAGGGCCTGCAGGTCCCGGGCATGCGCGTCGGCTGGGTCGTCGCCGCGCGCGAGCACATCGAGATCTTCCGCAACTACTCTTCGTTCGGGATGGGCGGCGTGTCCCGCGCCTCGCAGCTCTACGTGACCGCGCTGTTGCAGCGCCAGCGGGTGCGTCATGCCCGCAAGGCGGTCGCCGAGTTCTACACCCAGCAGAGGCACCGCTACGGCGAGGGCTTGCGCAAGCTCGGCTTCGAGCTCTTCACCGGTGACGGCGGCTTCTACCACTGGGCGAAGCTGCCCGGCGGACTGACCGGCGACGCCTTCAACGAGCGGCTCTTCGCGCACGACGCCGGCATCCTTCCCGGCCGCCTCTGCGACATGGCGCGCCGCGGGGACCGGGGCCCGCTGGGCCCGATGATCCGGTTCTCGTTCGGGCCACTGCCACCGGAATCGTTCGCGAACGACCTCGCAATCCTCGCGCGGTGCGTGCCGTGACGCGCCCCTCCACTCGTCCCGCTCCAGGTTCACCATGACCACGCTCGATCGCAGGAACTTCCTCCGCGTCGCCGGCCTCACGGCCGCCGCCGAGTTCGCCGGCTCGCTGCCGCTGCCGCCGGCCGCGCCCCACGGCGACGACTGGCTCGCGGTGCGGGCGATGTTCACGCTGAACCCCGAGTACGCGCACTTCGCGACCTTCTTCCTCGCGTCGCACCCCAAGCCGGTGCGCGACGCGATCGAGAAGTACCGGCGGATGCTCGATGCCGATCCCTTCCAGACGGTCGAGCACGGCTGCTTCGGCAAGCCCGAGGAGAACCTCGGCCTGCGCACCAAGCGCGCGGCCGCGACCTATCTCGGCGGCAAGCCCGAGGAGATCGCGCTCGTGCAGAGCACGACGATGGGCCTGGCCCTGGTGTATGCGGGCCTGCGCCTCCAGCCCGGTGAGGAGGTGCTGACGACCCTCCACGACCACTACTCGCACCACGAGTCGATCCGCCTCGCGGCGGTGCGCTCGGGCGCGAGCGTGCGCAAGCTCGCGCTCTACGACCGTCTCGAGGATCTGCCTGCACTCACGGTCGACGCGATCGTCGCGCGGATCACGCAGGCGATCCGGCCGGCGACCCGTGTGCTCGGCCTGACCTGGGTGCACTCCGCCAGCGGGCTGAAGCTGCCACTGCGCGAGATCGCCGCGGCCGTGCGCAAGCTCGATCACCGCGTCCTGATCGTCGTCGACGGCGTGCACGGCCTCGGCGTCGAGGACGAAACGCCGGCGACGACGGGCATCGACGTGTTCGTGGCCGGCACGCACAAGTGGATGTTCGGGCCGCGCGGCACCGGGCTGGTCTGGGCCGACGCGGCGACTTGGGGACCGCTGGTGCCTCTGATCCCGACCTTCGATTCCGACGACCTCTACGAGGCATGGACCAAGGATGAGGCTCCACGCGGCCCGGCCAAGGCTGCCTGGTTCACGCCCGGGGGGTTCCACGCGTTCGAGCACGAATGGGCCATCGCCGACGCGTTCGCGCTGCACCAGCAGCTCGGCAAGAAGAATGTCGCGCAGCGCGTCCACGAGCTGAACCGCAAGCTCAAGGACGGGCTCGCCGAGATGCCCCACGTCAAGCTCTACACGCCGCGCGGCGACGACCTCTCCGCCGGCCTCACCGGCTTCGACATCGCGGGCCGCAAGCCCGCCGAGGTCGTGGCGGCACTGCACGCGAAGAAGATCATCGCCAGCGAGAGCCCCTACGGGCGCTCGGTCGCGCGGCTCTCGGCCGGCCTGATGAACACCGAGGCCGAGGTCGAGACCGCGTTGCGCGCCGTGCGGGCGCTCGGCTGAACGCGAGCCGGTCACCCCGCGCCGTCGCGGGCCTGCAAGCGCGCGGCAACTGTCTGGAAGTCGCGCACGGCCCGGTCGAGGTCCGGGTGCCTGGCGCGCGCGTCGTCGATCGCGCGCGCATCCTCGGCCACCAGGACGCCGTCCGCGTAGAGCATGAACACCGCCCGCGCGCGGTGCAGCAGGTGCCGGCGGATCGCCTCCTGCGTGCCGGCCAGGAACAGGATCAGCGCCGGCGCGTGCAGCATCCGCAACCAGATCTGCGGCGTCACGCCGCAGGCACCGAGCAGGAGCGCGAGGACCGTGATCGCGAGCGAGATCGGCACGGCCACCCGCACGAAACGCGACGGCACGACCTGCTGCAGGCAGCGCAGCAGCGCCGCGGGATCGAGGCGGCGGCGGTGGTCGTTCCAGACGCCGAAGAGCGCGCCGAAGCCGCCGATCATCCCGCCGATCCCGCCGCCGATCATGCCGCCCCTGCCGCCACCCTCGAACGCGACCGCACCCCAGACCACGAGCCCGAGACAGCCGAGGATGCAACCCCAGGAGAGCGCGAGACCACTCAGGTAGAGCCAGCGCGGCAGCACGCACACCGAGCGCACCGGCAGCAGTTCTCCGGACCGGGTCATGGCGCGAGCCTCCGGCGCAGGTTCTCGAGCGCGGCAAAGCGGCGGTTCGCAACCGTGCCGAGCGAGCAGCCGAGGATCGCAGCCACCTCGCGGTAGCCGAGACCGTCCTCGGTCGTCAGGAGCAGCACCTCGCGCTGTCCGGACGGCAGCTGCGCGATCGCCTCCGCGAGATCGCGATCGGCCTCGCGCGCCGCGGGCTCGTGGCCTTCCAGGCCCTGCGGCCGGCGCCGGCGCTGGAAGTCGATGCAACGGTTGCGCACGAGCCGGAAGAGCAGCACCTCGGGTGAGTGCTCGAGCTCGTAGCGGGACCCGTGCTGGACCAGCTTCGTGAACACGTCCTGCACCACCTCCTCGGCGTCGTGCCTCGATCCGAGCCAACGCGCGCAGAAGCGCCGCAGCCGCGGCGCCCAGGTCGCATAGAGCGCGCCGTCCATCAGCTGGCTCCGGCTCGGATCGTCACGCACCTGCTCACGTTGGGCGGCGGCGGATGTTCAACCACCCGCTACGAATCCCTCACCGCACTTCCACGGCCCCGGACGCCTCGAGCTCGCCCACGCGCACCTTGAGCTTGTAGGTGCCCGGCACGACGAAGCGCGTCTGACCCTGCGCGGCATCGTCCTTGTCGGCGATCACGTGCTTCTTGTCGGCCTGCAGGTCCCAGACGATCCGGTTGAGCCCCTTGCGGGCCGGAGCCTCGAGCTCGCGCAGCACCAGGCCCTTCGCATCGGAGATCGCGAGCTTCGCCGTCTCGACGCTCTCGTCCCGCACCCAGAAGTCGAGGCAGGCCCCGAGCGGCGGGTTGGGCACGCCGAAGGTCCCATGCCCGGCACCGTAGTCGCGCGGCGCGTAGAGCCGGGGCTTGCCCGGCCGCGGCGACAGCAACGCGAGCGGCAGGGCGCGGGTCTCGGTGGTCAGCTGCGCGATCGCACCCGCGGCGTCGAGGATCCAGATGCTGCGTCCATGAGTGCCGAGGATCACGTCGTGCTCGCGCGGATGGATCTGCAGGTCGTCGACGCGCACTGCTGGCAGCGACTTGCCGTGCAACCGCAGCCACGTCGCGCCGCGATCCAGCGAGACGTGCACGCCCGCTTCGGTGCCGATCCAGAGCACATCGGGATTGCGCGGATCCTCGCGCACGACCTTGACCGGCAGGTCCGCCGGCAGACCGGCGCTGAGCTCCTGCCAGCTCTTCCCCAGGTCGCGGGTCACGACCACGATCGGACGCAGCACGTCGCTGCGGTGGCCGTCGATCGCCGCATAGGCCGTCGCGAGGTCGGCCTGCGACGCCTCGAGGCAGGCCACGTGCAGGCCCTTCGCCTGCTCGGGAGTCACGTCGGTCCATTCGCCGCCATCGTTGGTCGTCACGTGGATGCGGCCGTCGTCGCTGCCCGCCCAGAGCGTGCCGCGCTGCCGCGGCGACTCGGCCAGCGCGACCACCGTGCCGTAGGTCTCGGCGCCCGAGCCGACCGCCTGCACCTTGGTCGCATCGTTGTGCGTGAGATCGGGCGAGATCGCGTTCCAGTAGTCGCCGCGCCCGGTCAGGCGGAACACGCGGTTGCCGCCGTGATAGAGCACGCTCGCGTCGTGGCGTGAGATCAGGAAGGGCGCGTCCCAGTCGAAACGCGCCGCCTGCTGGCCCTCACGCGGGACCGGGCGCAGCGACTTGCGCACGTTCGTGTCGAGGCGGATGCGCGCGAGCTCGCCGCCCTGCGAGGTCGCGTAGACGAGGTTCTTGTCCTCGGGATCGAAGGCGACGCCGAAGCCGTCGCCGAAGTAGACCATCTGCCAGTCCTGGTTGGTGATCCCAACCTTGGTCTCCGCGAAGTTCGTGAACAGTGTCTGCGAAGGCCCGATCCACGAACCGTTGTCCTGCAGCCCGCCACCGATCCGGTACGGATCGGAGTTGTCACACGCGACCTTGTAGAACTGGCCGACCGCGATCCGGTTCAGGTAGTCCCAGGTCTTCGCGCGGTCGTGGGAGACGTAGATGCCACCGTCGTTGCCGACCAGGATCTGCTCCGGATCGAGCGGGTTGACCACGATCGCGTGGAAGTCGACGTGCACGTTCTCGCTCCCGGATCTGCGGAACGTGCGCCCACCGTCGTCCGAGATCGCGAGGTCCCAGCCCGGCAGGTAGACGCGGTTCCGGTCGGCGGGATCGACCGCGATGCGGCCGAAGTAGAACGGCCTGAAGTTCAGCGGACTCGTGCGCTCGAACGAGGCGCCACCGTCCTCGGAGCGGAACACGCCGCCCTTCGGCGAGTAGTTGGCGTCGATCGGGTCGTTGCCGCTGCCGCCCTCGTCGCTCTCGACGACGGTGAAGATGACCTTTGGATCAGCCGGGAAGAGCGCGAGCCCGATGCGTCCGGTCCGCGCCGGGAGGCCCTGCGCGAGCTTGCGCCAGCTCCTGCCCGCATCCTCGCTCTTGAAGATCCCGCCCTTCTCGCTGTTGCCGGTGAACGACCACGGTGTGCGACGGCGCGCGTAGAACGCCGCATACACGGTGTCTGGTTGCTTCGGATCGACGACGACGTCACAGCATCCGGTCGCGTCGTCGACCGCGAGGACCAGCTCCCATTGCTTGCCACCGTCACTGGTCTTGTAGAGCCCACGTTCGGGGTTGGGACCCCAGAGCCGGCCGAGCGCGGCGACGTAGCAGACCTCCGGGTTCCGTGGATCGAGCGCGAGCCGCGGGATGTCGTGCGTCGCGGCGAGCCCGCAGTGCTTCCAGGTCGCGCCACCGTCGGTCGAGCGGAACACGCCACAACCCCATGACGAGGAGTTGCGCCCATTGCCTTCGCCCGTGCCCACCCAGACGACCTTCTCGTCGGCGCAGGCGATCGCGCCGATGCACTGGGTCTGCTGCTGATCGAAGACGGGCTGGAAGGTCACGCCGAGGTTGTCGGTCTTCCAGACGCCGCCGGTCGCGAAGCCCGCGAAGAACGCCTTGCGCGAGCCGGGCACCAGCGCGAGCGCAGCGACTCGGCCGCCCATGTTGGCAGGACCCACGCTGCGCCATGCGAGCGCACGGAAGTCCTCGGCGGTCGCGGGACGGGAGGACTGCGCCGCGGCGAGCGAACACAACACGAACAAGGAAACGGGAACGATGTGCATGCGACCGGGGATTATCCCTGGAGCTCGATCAGAAGCTGAGGCCGAACCCCACGCTCCAGCCGGACACGTCGTGGGCGAACGCCACCGCGCCACTGAGCTTGAGCTTCGCGATCGGCCCGAGCCATGTGCTCGTGTTCACTTCGACGCCGGTTCCGAACTCCCACATCTGATCGACGCCGAGCACGTCCTGCGCGCGCCCGAAGAACGCGCGGTGGCCGAAGTCGGCATGCCAGACCAGACTCTGGTCTCCGACCTTCCAACCGGTCGGGCCCTGGAGCCTGGCGATCGTCGTCGCCTTGACCACGTTGGCATCGAATTCCTGCAGTGTGTTCACCGCATGCAGCGACTCGACGTGGACGAGGTCGAACCGGGCCAGGAGGTCGAGTTCGTAGTCCCCTCCCAGGTCGAAGTGGCCCTCGCCGCGCAGGCTGGTGCCGATCAGCACCGAGCTGGCGTTCCAGTTGAAGAGCACGTCGTCGAAGACCGTGCGCGCCGCGGCCGCACCCGGACCAGCCAAGAGCGTTTCGTTGCGGATGTGCGAGTAGCCGAGCGACCAGACCGGCGTGAACGAGAAGTGGTCGTCGATCCGCAGTTGCGGTCCGGCTCCGAGCGAAGCCGTGCCGACCTGCCACTCGGCCCGTGCGCTCGCCTCGAGGCCCGGCAGCGTGCCCTCGAACAGATCCGCGATGTCCGCCTCGGCGACGAGATAGCTCGCAACGCCTTCGACGAACACGGAGGTGTCCGGGCTCTTCGTCGCCAGCGTCGTCTGGAACGGCAGGCTCAGCAGGTCGACCGCGGTGTCGACCCCGCCTTCGAGGCGATAGCGCGCAGCCGCGAGCTCGTTCTCGCGGGACAGGTCGACCAGGGAGGCGAGGAAGACGCCATAGCGCTCGGGTGCGAGCGTGTTCTGCATCGACCGGCTGAGGTTCGAGAAGCCCTGGGCTGCGGCCGGGCTCGCCAGCACGAAGCCGGCGGTGGCAAGCGCAAGGGTCCTGCAGACGGGCATCCGGAAATCGAAGCCCGGATCGGGACCAGTGCCCAGGTGAATCCCGTGCCACAACCCCCGGGCACATGCAGCGTCTGAAAGACTTTTGCACATGGCCGGTTCTAGGGCACTATCGCCCCTCCGCCGCGCAGCCTGCGCCGGCGAACATGGAACCACCGATGCCACGACCCTCCTGGAGCCTATTCCCACTGGTCCTGCTCCTGCTCCCGGCCGCCTGCAAGGAAGAGCAGGCGAAGGCCCCACCCCCGCCGCCACCCGAGGTGAACGTCGCCAAGCCCTTGCAGCAGGACGTCCCGATCCACGTGGCCGTGATCGGCGAGACCCGCGGCAACACCGAGATCGAGATCCGGGCCCGTGTCGAGGGGTTCATCGAGACGATCGAGTTCGCGCAGGGCAAGCTGGTCAAGAAGGGCGATCTGCTCTACACGCTCGATCCGCGCCCGTTCCAGGCCACGCTCGCGCAGGCCCGCGCCGCGCAGGCCGAGGCCGAGGCCCAGCTCGCGCGCGCGCACCAGGACGTCGCGCGCTACGGTCCGCTGGTCGAGAAGAACGCGATCTCGCGCCAGATCTACGAGACGTCGGTGGCCGTGGAGAAGGCCGCCGCCGCGGCCGTCGCGGCCGCGAAGGCCGTGGTCGAGGGCGCCGAGATCGACCTCTCCTACACCAGGATCACGGCTCCCGACGACGGCCTGATCGGCAAGACCGAGGTCTACGCCGGCACCCTCGTCGGCCGCGGCCAGAGCACGCTCTTGACCCGCATCTCGCGGATCGACCCGATCCATGCGCGCGCCAGCATCGCCGAAAGGGACTATCTCGCGATGGCGCGCCGCGCGGGGGTGGCAGGCGAGGCGAAAGCCAAGGATGCCGTGTTCCAACTGATCCTCGCCGACAGCAGCGTCTACGCGCATCCGGGCCAGCTCGTGTTCGTCGACCGCAACGTCGACGCGCGGACCGGCACGATCATGTTCGAGGCCGCGTTCCCCAATCCCGATCGGCTGCTCCGGCCGGGCCAGTACGCACGTGTGCGCTACGAGATGGAGATCGCCCGCGGCGCATTGCTCGTCCCGCAGCGCGCCGTCAAGGAACTCCAGGGTTCGTATCACGTACTGGTCGTCGGCGCCGACGGCGTGCTGGCCCAGCGCCTCGTGACGGCCGCCGAACGTGTCGGATCGCTCTGGCGCATTTCCGCGGGCCTGAAGGCCGACGACCAGGTGGTCGTGGACGGCCTGCAGAAGGTCAGGGCCGGGATGAAGGTCGTCCCGAAGACCGTGTCGATCGAACCCGCCAAGGGCGCCCCGGACCAGGCTGGCCAGGCCGGCTCGAAGCCGGCCGCGTCCGGCGAGAGCAAGAAGTAGCCC
>CAZSKV010000019.1:0-9366 GCA_964607495.1 uncultured candidatus Brocadiaceae bacterium | reverse complement strand
GCGCAGCTCGCGGCGCGCGGCCAGGATCTCGCGCGCGAGCTCGCCACGCTGACCGCCGAGGGCCAGGAGGTCGCCGCCGCGCGCCTGTCCGCGCTCGCCGCGCTAGGAACCCATCTCACGAACGCCCACCTGGCCGAACGCTGCGAGCGCGCCGAGATCGCGCGCGAGGCCGAGCTCGCCGCGGGTCTCCAGGAAGCGGCCGCCGCGGTCCAGGAGGCGCAGCATCGCGAGCACGAGCTCCGCGTGCGCCAGGCCGCCTGCACGACCGACCGGGACGGCGTCGTGAACGCGATCCGGATGCACGACGCGGCCCTGGTCGAGATCGGCCGCAACCGGACGGAGCAAGAGCAGCGTGGCCGCGAGGCCCGCGCCCAGGCCGAGAAGGCGCTCACCGAGGCCAGCCGGTGCCAGGAGCAGAGCGCCCTGCTGCGCGAGGAACTGCGCGCGCTCGGCGCCGAGCGGGACGAGCGCGACCAGCAACTGCAGGGGGCGCGGGCGCGGCAGACCGAGGAGCGGCAGGCGTTGCAGACCGCCGACGGCGACCGCGAGACGCTGACCGAGCAGGTCACGCAGGTACGCCTGGTGCTCTCGGAACTGGAACACAAGTTCCTGTGGATCGAGGACCACCTGCGCGACGAGACCAGGGTCGAAGTGCTGCGCTGCCTCGACGAGATCGACGGCTTCGGGCTGGCCACGCACGCCGAGATCGGCCCGGTGGCGCCCACGGAGCTGGTCCTTGTCCTGAGCGGCCCGCCGCTGCCGCCCGAAGCCCTGCAGCCGGAGCTGGAGCTCGCGCGCTTGTGGCTCGAGCCCGGGTTCGACGCGGCGAAGGCCGCGACCGACGTGCAGCTGCTCGAGAGCCAGCGCGAACGCCTCGGCGCGGTGAACCTCGAGGCGACGCGGGAACTCGCGCAGGAAGAGCGGGACTTCAGCCAGCTCGAGCACGAGGTGGCGGACCTGAGCGCGGCCCGCAAGTCCCTGATCGAGACCCTGCGCAAGATGGAGCAGGAGTCGCGCGCGTTGTTCGAGGCGACCTTTGAGCAGGCGCGCGCGAACTTCAAGACGATCTTCCGCAAGCTGTTCCAGGGCGGCCACGCCGACATGTACCTGACCGCGCCCAAGCGCGACGAGACCGTGCCCGAGACCGCGTCGAGTTTCGACGCGCTCGAGTGCGGGATCGAGATCGTGGCCAAGCCGCCGGGCAAGGAGTTGCAGTCGATCCGGCTGCTCTCGGGCGGCGAGCGCTCCCTGACCGCGCTCGCGATCCTGTTCGCGGTGTTCAAGGTCAAGCCGTCGCCGTTCTGCATCCTCGACGAAGTGGACGCGGCGCTCGACGAGACCAACGTCGAACGCTTCCTGCGCGTGCTCGCCGACTTCGTCGGCCCGACCCAGTTCTGCATCGTCACCCACCACAAGCGCACGATGGCTGCCTGTCAGGTGCTCTACGGGATTTCGATGCAGAAGAAGGGCGTGTCCTCGCGCATCGCGGTGTCGCTCGCGCAGGTCGACGAACTGCACGCGGGCAACGTGGTCAGGCTCGAGCCCGAAGCGGCGCTCGCGGTGCACACGGCCGACGATCCGACCAAGCAGCGGATCGCGGGCGAAGAGCCGATCGGGTTCTGATGCACGGCGCGCGTGCTGGCCTGCTGCTGCTGCTGGCCGCGTGCGCCCAGCCCGGCCACGACCCGGCCGGCGCGGAGCGCTACGCAGCGCTGCGCGCCGAGCTCACGCTGACGATCGAGCACGAGCTCGCGCACCACGGGCTGCCCGGGTTCGCGCTCGCGCTCTATGACCACGGCGAGATCGTCTGGACGCAGGGTTTCGGTCTCGCCGACGCGCGCGCGCGCACGCCGGCCCGCGCCGACGCGATCTGGCGCATGGGCTCGATCTCGAAGTGGATGACCGCGACCGCCGTGCTGCAGCTCGTCGCCGAGGGCCGGCTCGACCTCGACGCTCCCGTCGGCACCTGGCTGCCGGAGTTCAAGGCGCGCGCCGCGGCGGCGCCGCAGCCGACGCTGCGGCAGCTGCTCGCGCACCGCGGCGGGCTCGTGCGCGAGCCGCCGCGCGGGCACTACTTCTGCGCCGACGACGCCGACCTCGCGACGACGGTCGCCAGCGTCGCCGCGCTGCCAGCGGTCTATCCGCCGGGGGAGCGGTTCAAGTACTCGAATGCCGGGGCCGCGGTCGCCGGCCGCGTGCTGGAGGTCGGCGATGGCCGGCCCTTCGCGGCCAGCATCCAGCAGCGCGTGTTCGACCGGCTCGGCATGCGCGACGCGTGTTTCGGGCTCACGGCTGGACCCCGCCGCGCGCAAGGCATGATGTGGGCCTATGACCGGCCGCCGTTCCCGGCCCCGAACTTCGCGCTCGGGATGGCGCCGGCCGCGAATCTCGAGTGCAGCCTGCTCGACCTGATGGCTTTCGCGCGCGGCATCTGCACGCGCACGATCGGCGATCCGCGCATGTTCGAGATCCAGTTCGCCAGGGCCGGGCAGCAGGCCGGCGCGGGACTCGGTTGCTTCGTCGACCGCTTCGGTGGCGAACGCCGCGTCGGCCACGGCGGCGCGATGTACGGCTTCGCTTCGGAGTTGATGATCCTGCCGGACTGCGACCTCGCGGTCGCGGCGGTCACCAACCTCGACTTCGCGAACGCCGTGGTCGCGCGGATCGCCGAACACGCGCTCACTTGCCTCCTGGCCGTGCGGCGCGGCGAGGCGCTGCCGGCGTATGCGCTGAGCACGCGCCTGCCGCAAGCGGTCGCGCAGGGGCTGCCGGGGGTCTACGGGCGCGACGGACACACGCAACGCATCGAGCTCCGCGATGGCAGGCTCTGGCTCGAGCCGCCGTGGGGTGAAGCAGTGACCCTGGCCGGCAGGGAGGGCGAAGTGATCACGGATGGAGTGTTCGGGTTCGGGAAGGCGCCGCCGCTCGGGCAGCGCCTCGAAGGCAGCGCGGCACGGCCCGCGCCCTGCCCGGCGGCCCTGCAGCCGTTGCTCGGCGAGTACGGCTGGCCGCACGACGTGCTCTACCTGCGCGAACAGGACGGCGGGCTGCAGCTGCTGATCGAGTGGTTCGAGTTCGCGGCCTTGAAGCCGGTCGCACCTCCGGACCGCTGGCAGGTGCCCGATCACGGGCTCTACGCCGGCGAGACGCTGCATGTGCTGCGGGGCGCGGACGGCGCGATCACGGGCGTCCAGCTCGGGGGCGTGACCTTCCCGCGCCGCGCGCTCGGCCCCGCGGACGGCGGCACGTTCCGGATCACGCCGGCGCGCGACATCGCGGCGGTGCGCGCGGAGGCCGCGGCCGCCAGGCCTCCCGCCCAGCCGGCCGGCCTGCGGGCCTCCGACCTGGTCGAGCTGACGGCGCTCGACGCCACGCTCCGCCTCGATCTGCGCTATGCGACGACCGACAACTTCCTCGGGGTCGCGCTCTACGAGCGACCGCGCGCCCTGCTGCAACGGCCGGCGGCGCAGGCGCTGCTGCGGGCCCACCGCCGGCTCGCGGCCAGCGGCTACGGACTCTGGATCCACGACGCCTACCGGCCGTGGAGCGTGACCAAGATGTTCTGGGAGGCGACACCGGCGGCGCTGCGCAACTTCGTCGCGGATCCCGCGACGGGCTCGCGCCACAACCGCGGCTGCGCGGTGGACCTCACGCTTTACGAACTCGCGACCGGCAAGCCGGTCGAGATGGTCAGCGGCTTCGACGAGTTCACCCCGCGCGCGTTCCCGCACTACCCGGGCGGGACGGCGCTGCAGCGCTGGCACCGCACGCTGCTGCGCGAGGCGATGGAGCGCGAGGGGTTCACCGTCTACGCCGAGGAGTGGTGGCACTTCGACCACGCGGATTGGCGGGCCTATCCGGTCCTCAACGAACCGCTCTGAAGCGCCGGTCCGTCGCCCGGCGGCCGTGGCAGGCGGCTACCATGCCGCGTCATGGACCTGCAGCAGACACTCGCGCGCGCCGCGCAGGGTGACCGCAGCGCGCTGCAGTCGTTGCTCGCGGAGCTCTATCCGCGCGTGCGTGAGCTCGTGCACCGCGAGCTCGCGCAGGATTTCCGGCGGCGCCATCGCTGGATGCTGCCGCTGTTCTCGACCGGGGACGTCGTGCAGGACGTGTTCGTCGGCGTGATCCAGAGCCTCGACGGGTTCGTGGCCGCGGACGCGGACGCGCTGATCCGCTACACGGCGACCTTGGTGCAGCACCGGTTGCTCGACAGCGTGCGCTACCACGAAGCGCAGCGTCGCGACCAGCGCCGGCGGCAGGACGAGCCCGAAGAGGGGCTCGGAGCCGCCCCGATCCCGGCACGCGACCCGACCCCGTCGCTGACCGCGGCGTTGCGCGAGCAGGTCGGCATCTACCGGGCGGTGCTCGAGGATCTGCCCGAGAAGCAGCGGCTGTTGCTCGAGCTGCGGCTCAGCGACGAGCTGCCCTTCGCGACGATCGCGACGCGCCTGGCGATCGCCTCGGCGGACGCCGCGCGCAAGGCGTTCCACGAGGCGCAGGCGCGGCTCCTGGTCAAGCTGCGCGCGCGCGGCCTGAAGCCGCCCGGCGATCCCGCATGAACCCCGCCGACGAAGCCCTGCTCGAGCAACTCGTCGCCCGGGGCCTTGCCCGCCGCGACCAGGGGCTGCCGCCCGCGCCGGACGAGCTCTGCGCCGACCGTCCCGACCTGCTGCCCGCCGTGCGCGAGGCGCTCGGCCTCGCGGGCGCGGTCGCCGGCTTGCAGCGCGACGCCACGGAGCTGGGCCTGCTGCAGGGCAAGGTGCTGGGCGGGCGCTACGAGCTGCAGCAGCGACTGGGCGCTGGCGCATCGGGGGTCGTCCATGCCGCCCTCGACCGGGAGCTCGGCCGCAAGGTCGCGGTCAAGCTCCTGCAGCGTGCCTTCCTGCGCGACGAGGACCTCACGCGGTTCCTGCGGGAAGCCGAGATCCTGGCCAGGCTCGAGCATCCGCACGTCGTGCCGATCCACGACCGGGGCCAGAGCGAGGAGGGTTGGCTCTATCTGGTGATGCCGTGCCTGGAGGGCGAGACGCTGGCGGCTCGCCTGGCCCGGGGGCCATTGCCCGTGTCCGCAGCCTGCCAGCTCGGCGCCGCGATCGGCGAGGCCCTGGCGGCGGCGCACGCGCAGGGGGTCTTCCACCGCGACGTCAAGCCGAGCAACGTGTTCGTGACCAGCGACCAGCGCGCACTGCTGCTCGATTTCGGGATCGCGACGCGGCTGGGTGAGGGGAGCCTGACCGTGACCGGGACGACGCTCGGATCGCCGTGGTACATGGCCCCCGAGCAGGCGGTCGGGCGCGCGCGCAACCCAGGGGCGCTCGACGTCTACGGCCTCGCCGCGACGCTCTACCACGCGCTCGCGGGACGCCCGCCGTACGAGGGCACCGGCCACGAGGTCCTGGTGCGGCTCGTGCACGAGGCCCCGCCGCCACTCGCCGGCTTGCGTCCGGAGCTGCCGCGCGATCTGGTCGCGATCGTCGAGAAGGGGTGTGAACGCGCTCCCGAGCGGCGCTACGCCGGCGCGGCGCAGATGGTCGCCGACCTGCGCGCGTTCCACGCCGGACTGCCGGTGGCCGCGCGCCCGATCACGACCCCAGGCCGGTGGTTGCGCGCAGCCCGCCGCCGGCCGGCCCGCACCCTCGCGGTGGCCCTGCTCGGCGTCGTGCTGCTGCTGGCCGTGGCCCTTGGTCCGGGCTTCGCTGCGGCCCGCGCGAACTCCCGCCGCGCGCGGCAGCAGGCACTCGAGGCGCAGCTGCCAGCCCTGGTCGCCCTCGAAGGCCAGCCGGAGGAACGCGGCCGGCTCGGCGCGCGCGACCGCGCCGAGATCCTGCCCCTGCTCGCCGAACTCCTGGCGCTCGACCCGGACGATGTAACAGCCCGGCTGCTGCGGGCGGCACTCCTCGCCGATGGCGGCGACCCACGTGCCGCCGCCGCGGATCTCGACGCCGTGGCGCGGCGCTTCCCTGGGCCGTACTTCATGGCGCTGGCCGCCGCCTTCCGGGTGCCGGCGCCGATCGATCCCGCGCAGCTGCCGACACCCGAGCGGCGCGAGGAGTGCTATGCGCAGGGCTTCCTGCTGTTGCGCCGCCGGACCGAGGCCGATGTCGCCGCGGCGCTCGCGGTGCTCGAGGGCGCGAGCGAGTACGCGGCGGCACGCGACCTGCGGCTTCTGGCGCTGCTGGCCTGCGCCAACCAGGCCCAGGGCGACGAGCGGCGTCGCCTCTTCGACCGCGCGCTCGAAGCGGCGATCCGGCTCGAGGGCGAGCGTGGCCATCCGACCGCACGCACCAGGCACACGCTGGGGGCCGCGCTGGTCGGCCTCGGCCGCTACGACGAAGCGATCGCGCCGCTGCGCGAATGCCTGCGCCTGCGCCCGGACCGGCACGGGCCGCTGCAGAACCTCGGGATCGCGCTGCACCGCCTCGGCCGCTTCACCGAGGCGGAGGCGTGCCTGCGCGCGGCCCAGACGCTCGAGCCGACGCTGTGGAACACCACGCACACGCTCGCCCAGGTCCAGCGCGATCGCGGCGAGTTCGCGACGGCCTTGGCGACGGCGGCACAGCTGCCCACCTCTGGTCCCGATGGCATCGCGCGCAAGCGCGCGCTGCTGCTCGGCGGCATCCACCAGGCGGAGGCGCTCGACCTCTTCGCGCGGCGCGAGGTCGAGGCCAGCCGTGCGGCCGCCAGCAAGGCCCGGACTGCGCTCGAAGAAGCGATGGCGCTGGGCGCGCCAGCGGCCTCGGTCGGGGCGAGCCTGCAGCTGCTGGAGGGCCTGCAACAGGGGGATGTGTCCGGTGTCGTCGCCGGGTTCGCGCAACAGCTCGCGCGGGACCCGTTGCTCGGCCGCCAGGTGCACAACCTCGCGCGGTTGCTGCCCAGGCGCGAATTGTCCTCCGACGCCACGGCCGCTTTGCGCCAATACCTCATGGCACTGGCGCAGGCGCTCGGCGGCATTCCGGGCGAACCCGCGCCGGCCGCGGCACGTCCACTCCCGGCCAGCCGCTCGCAGAGCCGTTGAGCAGAACAGGTGATCCATGCGTCGATTCCTCGGTCTTGGGTTCGTCTGCGCCTGTGCGCCACTCCTGGCGCAGGTCGCGCAACCGATCAGTGACAGCCCGCTCGCGGGACTGCCGTTCGGACTCTCGGTCGACGCCACCACCTACGGCGCGACCGGTGCCCTGCTCGATCGCGCGCGCGTCTACGCGAAGGACGTCGGTTGGAACGACACGGCCCCGGTGGAACCGGTGCCTGGTCCCGGCCGGCCCGATTTCCGCATGGCCGCGCTCTTCCCCGGGCTCGTGGTGCTGCCCGACCTCGATGCGATCTCGGTCGGGATCGACTGGATCCTCGGCGACGACACCGGGGTCGCCAGCGTGCCTCCCGGGCATTGGGGAGCGCTCACGTTCTCGGTGTCGCGCGCGACGCTGGGCGCAGCCGGTTCGCGCCTCGCGCTCGAACGTCTCGCCGCCGACGGCGTCGCGGCCGACATCCTGAGCTACATCCTGCCCGGCTCCTCGGTGCCGGCGGAGCTCACGGACAAGGTGCACCTCGCCCAGGACAGCCGCGAGGTGTCGATCTTCGACGGCAACGTGCTGCACCGCGGCAACATCGACGCGCACGACGTGTTCCTGAGCCTCTACGAACTCGACCCGGCGCTGGTCGCGGTGCTGCCGCCGCCGCGCTTCCTGTTCTCGGTCACGGCCGCGAGCCTCGCGGCGGTGCCTTCGGCCTGGTGGGGGGGAACGACGCCCTCGGGCGCCACCGTGCTCGCGATGACCTGGACCGGCAGTGCCTGGACGGTGCCGAGCGTGTTCCTGCGCTTCGATCACTTCGGCCTGCCGGCGGCGGCCGAACTCGACGCCCTGGCTGTCGACCTGCCGCAAGGGCGCGTGCTGTTCTCGACCGCCGGTGCGCTGCCGGCCGAACAGATCCGCTTCGGCAGGCTCGCGGGCAGCGGCGGCCTGATCAACCTCGCGAACTACCGCCTGCCCGACCAGACCCCGATCGGCCCTCGGCTCGGGCTCGTGATCGGCGACGACCTGGATGCGATCTGTGCGCTGGATCCGGGTGGCAACAACCAGATCCTGCGCGGGCTGCTGGTGGGGACGCCGCTCAACCGCGTGTTCCCGAGCCCCGCGCAGGTGACCGGCCAGGTCTGGCGCCGGTACCAGCAGGCGGCGAACAGTGTGTACTTCGACGCCTGGCTCTGCGGCTGGCCGCCTGCGGGCCCCACTCCCGGCGTGGCCGTGCTCTTCCTGCAGGGTGTGACGCCCGTGACCCCACTCGTGACCGCCGCGGTGCTCGCGCGCACGCCGCCCGGCCGCTTCGGTGGCGATCCGCAGCTGTGTCGCCTCAAGCTGCCCCCGAACACGATCCTGCTGGGGGCGACGCTGGACTGGATCTGGGCGGCGGCCGACGCCTCGCTGACGAGCCTGGATGTCGCGATGCCGGTGCGGTTGCGACTCTGAGCCTCCTCCCGCAGGGCCGCGGAATCGACTTCCAGGGGATTTTCTCGGCCCACTGGCGTACCAATCCGGCATGCAGCCCGAGACCGCGGAGCCACTGCGCGTGGTCTGGATCAGCGACGGCGCCGGTGACGCCGCCCGAATCCGGCACATTGGCCTCGCGGTGCTGCGCGGTGGCGTGCGCACGATCCTGCTGCGCGAGCCACGGCTGGAGCGTGCGGCCTGCGCGCGCCTGGTCGAGGATCTGCGGCCGGCGCTCGACGCGGTCGGCGGCCTGCTGCTCGTGCACACGCGCACCGCCGGAGGTGCTGCGATCGCCGGGGCCGACGGCCTCCATGCACCCGCCGGCACGACCCTCCCTGCCCGCGGACTGGTGCAAGTGCGTGGGATGTCGGTACACGCTGCGGCCGAGATCCAGGCCGCGGCTGCGCAGGATCTCGACTACGTGCTGCTCGGCGCGGTGTTCGCCACGCGCTCGCACCCTGGTCAGGTGCCGCTCGGGGTGGCCCGCGCGCGCATGCTGGCGCGGACGGCAGCGGTCGCCGTGCTCGCCGTGGGTGGGATCGACGCCGCGCTCGCACCCCAGCTGCGCGTGCCGGAGATCGCCGGGATCGCCTGCATCCGGGCCCTTGCGTACGCCGCCGATCCGGAAGCTGCGGCGCGGGACCTGGTCGCGGCCTGTCGCGGAGGTGGCCGATGAAGGCGCCCCTGCGCCAGGCTGCCAGGATCCAGCGGTTCGCGCTGCTCGGCTCGTTGGTGCTGATGCTCGGCGGCGTGCTCTGGTTCCGTGCCAGCTACGCGCTGCTGAGTGCGCCCGGGGTCGCCAACGACGTCGCGGCCACGCACCCGCCAGGCAGCCTCTGCCTCGTGGTCAAGCACCCGGCCACGGTCCAATCCGGCG
>CAZSKV010000018.1:0-2958 GCA_964607495.1 uncultured candidatus Brocadiaceae bacterium | reverse complement strand
CGCGGCCACCGCGAGGGCGGCGCGCACGCGGGGCAGCGCCGGGCGCGGGTCGAGACTGCGCGCCGGTCCGGCGGCGAGGCGCGCGGCGAGCGTCGCGACCAGTTCGCGGCGCAGCTCCTTGAGCTCCTTCACCGGCAGGTGCAGGCCGGGCTCGAGTCCCGTGCAGTCGAGGTGCGCGCCGTGGAACGGCGTGCCCCCGAGCGCCAGCAGCTTGTCGCCGAGCAGCGCCTGATCGAGGCCGGCGCCGCGCGCACGCGCGAGCGGGCTCGCGCTCTGCGCGCAGGCGCTGCCCATGCTGCCCGCGAACTCGACGGCCAGCGGCGCGCCCGCGGCCCCGCGCACCGTGATGCGCAACGGGTGCCGGCCCGACGGCGGCGGTGCGGCGACGAGGTCCTTCGTGCGTTGCGCCGCGAGCGCGTCGCCGGTCACCCACACGCGGTCCCCACGGCGCACGCGCAGCAGCTCCGGACCCGGCGTGCCGAAGCGCAGCAGCCAGTCACCGCCCACCCGTTCGGCCGCGAACACCGGGCCTCCCGGCTCGTCCTTGCTCTCGGGCTGGCCCTGGTCGAACACGATGCCGAGGCCGGCACGCGCCTCGAGGGGGGGCAGCGGCACGTCGTCGTGCGCCTGTGCCGCGGCATCCACGCGCACGGTGCCGGCCTCCGGGTCGACTTCGCGCACGCGGCCAAGCAACAGGCCGCGGCTCTTCGGGAAGCGCCCCTCGACCAGGTGCTGGTGGTCCGCGCCGGCGAAGAAGCCCGGCGAGAAACCGCGCGAGTAGGCGATCGCCATGGCCTGCAGATCCTGGCCCAGCTGCGTCCGCGCAGCCGCCTGCTCGCCCCCCGCCGCGAGCGCGTCGACCCAGCGCCGATAGCCTGCGGTCGCGGTCGCGACGTAGTGCGGGCCCTTCTGGCGCCCCTCGATCTTCAGGCCGTGCACGCCGATCCGGCACAGCTCGGGCACCGCGAACGCCCCGGCGAGGTCCTTCGGGCTCAGCAGGTAGCGCATGTCCCTGGTCGCGCGCAGCTCGCCGTCGGCGACCAGCTCGTAGGGCATGCGGCAGGCCTGCGCGCACTCGCCGCGGTTCGC
The DNA here is from genome assembly GCA_964607495.1 of uncultured candidatus Brocadiaceae bacterium. Taxonomy (GTDB): domain Bacteria; phylum Planctomycetota; class UBA1135; order UBA1135; family UBA2386; genus CAZSKV01. Next base: position 1,869 of record CAZSKV010000018.1, on the reverse strand, counting down.
CGACCGGCCGCTCCAGGCCTCGCTCGACAGGCACTGTCCGCTCCATGCCACGCAGAGCGCGCCGTGCACGAACACCTCGAGCTCCAGCGTGGTCTGCTGCGCGAAGAGCTCGATCTCGGCCAGCGAGAGCTCGCGCGGCACGACGATGCGCGTCAGGCCGAGATCGCGCGCGAAGGGGGCCGCGCGCGGCGAGCTCAGCGTCATCTGCGTGCTGCCGTGCAACTCGAGCTCCGGGCAGATCGCGCGCGCGAGCAGGCACACGGCCGGGTCCTGCACGATCAGCGCGTCGATGCCGGCAACGATCGCGGCCCGCAGCACGCGCTCGAGCGGTTCGAGCTCCGCCTCGAACACGAGCGTGTTCAGGGTCAGGTAGGCCCGGGCCCGCGCGCGGTGGATCGTCGCCACCGTCGCCGGCAGGGACGCGAGCGCGAAGTTCGCCGCCCGCGCCCGCGCGTTGAACCCGTCGGCCAGGCCGAAATAGACCGCGTCGGCCCCGCTCTGCAGCGCGGCGAGCAACGCCTCCTGCGAGCCAGCCGGCGCGAGCACCTCGGGTTGGCGCGGATTCCTGGGCATCGTCCGGCGGACGGTAGCATTCGCGGTCGCATGACGCACGACGAGCTCGCTTCGCTGCGCGCCAGGATGGACGCGATCAACCTCGAGATCCGCGACCGGTTGCAGGCCCGGGCCCGGCTGGTGACGGCGATTGCCCAGTGGAAGCGCGCCCACGGCCAGCGCGTTGCCGACCCCGCGCGCGAGGCCGCGATGCTCGCGCAGGTCCTGGCTGGCGCCGGCCTTGGCTTCCCGCCCGCGGCACTGCAGCGCATCTTCGCGGCCGTGTTCGCCGAGTCGCGGGCCCTGGCCGAGCGCGACGCGACTACTTGACCGCCGCGCGCGCCGCGCGGGCCTGCTGCACGATCTCCCTGGCCTGCTTCGCGAGGGTCGGCGCGTGCCAGACCGTGCCTTCCTTGAGCGTCCACTGCACGCCGCCGCGATGCACCATCTTGCCGCCCTGCCACACGTCGGCGCCGGTCGGGTAGAGCAGCTTGAGGTTTTCGAGCGGGTTGCCGTCGACGAGCACGAGGTCGGCCGCGAACCCGGGCCGCACGAGGCCGAAGCGCTGCTCCTGGCCGAGCGCCTGCGCGCCATGGTGGGTCGCGTGCCTGATCACCTCGAGCGGGTGGAAGCCCGCCTCGTGCTGCAGCTCGAGTTCACGCAGCAGCCCGAAGCCGTAGAGCAGGTAGATGAAACCCGCGTCCTCGCCGGTGGTCACGATGCCGCCCTTGCGCGCGAAGTCGCGCACCGCCCGCATCCAGATCGCGTAGTTCTCCTTCCAGAAGACCTCGTCGGTCGTCGTCCAGCCGACGAAGTAGGAGCCGTGGTTCTCGAGGTTGGGCTGGAAGAACTTCTCGAGCGCCGGGTGCAGGTACTCGCGGAAGTACGGCTGGTTCTGCGCGCGCGTCAGGTCACGGCTGGCTTCGTAGATCGCGAGGGTCGGCGACCAGGCCACGTGCTTGTCGACCAGGTATTGCAGCACGGCGTCGAGCTTCTCGGGCTTGGTCTCGCGCCAGAGCCGGCCGGCGTAGCGGAAGCGGTGCAGCTCGTTGCTGTAGGAGAACTCGGGCGGGAAGTCCTGCACGCCGTCGAGCGCCGCGTCCGGGATGCCGTACCAGTGCTCGATGCTCGAGACCCCGAGCTCGGCGTAGTCGACCGCGTTGCTCTTGCCGACGCCGATGTGCGCCGTGCAGCGCAGCTCCTGCTTGCCCGCTTCGTCGAGGATCGCGGCCAGCAGGTCGCGATCGTACGAGAAGTTCGACCACAGCTTGATGCCGTCGGCACCGCTCGTCTTGCAGGCGCGCACGCGCGCGCGCG
>CAZSKV010000017.1:0-3931 GCA_964607495.1 uncultured candidatus Brocadiaceae bacterium | reverse complement strand
AGGGCAGCGAGCGCACCTCCACGATCGTCCTGCTGACCGATGGCGAGGACCTGGCCGGGGCCGGCCGGCAGGCGGCGGGTGAGGCCCGGGACCGTGGCATCCTCGTGCATGCGATCGGCTACGGCTCGTCGCAAGGCAGCAAGATCGTCTATCGCGATCCACAACGCGGCGAAGAGACGTTCCTCAAGAGCAACCAGGGCGACGACGTGGTCAGCACGCTCGATGCCGACGGCTTGCGCGCGCTCGCCGCTGCAGCCGGCGGCGAGTTCCTGCGTGCCGACGCGGTGGCCCTGCCGCTGCAGGAGCTGCACAGCAAGCGCCTCGTGCTGCAGGAGAAGCGCGGCTACGAGGCCGGCGTCGAACGCAGCCGTCAGAGCCGGTTCCAGTGGCCGCTGGTGCCGGCGTTCGTGTTGCTGCTGGCCGAGCTCTACTGCCGGGGAGGCCGCCGCCGATGCTGAGGACGCTGCTGCTCGCGCTCTGCTTCACGGCTGGTGGCGACCACGAGCGCGGGGTCCAGCTCTTCCACGCCGGCAAGTACGCCGAGGCCGTGGCGGCGCTGCGGCTCGCGCTCGCGCGCGACGGCGCTTCGGCCGAACTCTGCCACGATCTGGCGCTGGCACTCTGGCGCGCTGGGCAGCCCGGCGAGGCAGAGTCGTTCGCCGAGCAGGCCGCGGTGCTCTCGGACGGCCGCCTGGCGGCGCGCCGTGACGGTCTCCTCGGCGCGCTGCGCTTCGCGGCCGCCGAGGCGAAGAAGGCCAGCGACGTGGCGGCGGCGCGGCAGCTGGCCGAGCAGGCGCGGGACCACTTCCTGCGCGGCGCGAGCCGACCGGGCGCTCCCGCGGAGCTCGCGCGCAACTACGAGCGCGCCCTCGCGCTGCTTGAGGAACTGCGCCAGCAGCCCGAGTCGAAGCCCGAGTCGAAGCCGGAGTCCAAGCCCGACTCCAAGCCCGATTCGCAGCCCGAGTCCAAACCCGAGTCGCAGCCCCAGTCCCGGCCGGAGTCGCAACCGGGATCGCAACCGGAGTCGCAACCCGGCGACGAAGGCCAGCCCGAGCCCGACGCGGCCCACAAGCCGCAACCGCCAAGGCAGGATGCGCCCGGCGAACACCGGGGCGGCACGCTGAGTCCCGAAGCCACGCAGCGCCTGCTCGACAAGCTGCAGGAGCTCGAGCGCCAGCGCGTGCAGCTGCGGGAGGCCAACAAGACCCAGCGGCCGAAGGTCGACAAGGACTGGTGATCGTGCGCGCGCTGCTCTGCACCCTCCTGCTGCTGCTGCCTGCCACCGCGCAGGAGCCGGCAATCCGGCTCAAGGGGCCGACTCCCGGCGTGGTGCGTCTGGGCGAGACCAGCCTGCTCGAGGTCGTGATCGAAGGTGACGTGGTCAGTGAGCGCCCGGTCGTCTCGGAGATCGACGGTCTCGCGCACGAGGTCCTCGGGCCGTCGCGACAGGAGCAGAGCGTGTTCGACGGCCGGCACCTGCAACGCTCCGTGCTGACCACCTGGACCATCGCGCTGCGGCCGCGGCGGGAAGGCAGGTTCACGATCCCACCGCTGACGATCCGCGCCGGCGGCAAGGTCGAGATCACGCGCACGGTGGCGTTCGAGTGCCTGAAGGACCCGCGCGGTCAGGAGCTCGGCTTCCTCGTGATCACGCCCGCGCGCAAGCGCGTCTACGTCCACGAGCCGATCCGGTTGCAGATCGACTACGGCATCGACGCGACGCTCGCGCCGGTCCAGGGCCGCGCCAACAACGGCACGCCCTACTTCGACATCGAGATCCAGGCTCCCTGGCTCGACGAACCAGACGGCGCGGTGCTGCTCGCGACGCGCCGCGATCCGCAGGGCGAATGGCGGACGCTGGTCGCGAACAACCATCTGCAAGAGGCCCGCTACGAGACCGGGCACCAGCGCGGCGCACGGACCTTTCATCGCTTCTGGCTCGAGAAGGCCTTCCTGCCGACGCGGATCGGCACGTGGCAGCTCGCCGCACCGATGCTGCGCTTCCAGGTCCGCAGCGGCGAGAACCTGCGCGATCGCTTCGGTTTCTTCGAGCCCACGCGTGGTGAGAACTTCTATGTCTACGGCCAACCCACCGAGGTCGAAGTGCTGCCGATCCCCGAGCAGGGGCGGCCGACCCCGTACTCGGGCGCGGTCGGCCGCTTCTCGCTCGCCGCCGGCGTCGCCCAGACGCGCGTCAAGGTCGGCGCGAGCGTGCGCCTCACGCTGACGGTCCGCGGCCAGGGCAACACCGAGTTCCTCAAGCTACCGGAGCTCGACAACCTGCCGGGCCTGCACCTGCTGGGCAAGACCGAGCAGCGTGCGGAGGAGGAGGTCAAGGCGACCTACGACCTGCGCCTGACCTCGGCCGCGACCCAGGCGATCCCGCCGATCACCTGGAACTTCTTCGACACGACGCCGGGTGTCGAACGCTTCGCCAGCGTGAGCACCGAACCGATCGCGCTGGAGGTCGTGCCGCTCGGTCCGGGCGAGGGGCTCGCGCCGCTCCCCGGCACCGCGTCCCGACCCGTCGTGCCGGGCAAGGACGACATCTTCGACATCCGCAGCGCCGTGGGTGGTCCTGGTCCCGTGCTCGCGGCACCCTGGCCGCGAGCGCTCCTGCTCGGGCTCGTGCTGCTGCCCTGGGTCGCGGCGCTCGGTCTCTTGTTCGCCACCGCGCGCTGGCGGCGCGCGCGTGCCGATGTTGCCGGCCGGCGCGCCCGCGCCGCACTCGGCCGCTGCGAGGAGGCACTGCGCCGCGGGGATGCCCATGCGGCGCTCGTCGGGTATCTCGCCGATCGGCTGGATGTCGAACCCGCGGCCGTGCTCGATCCCGAGCTCGGGGCGCGGCTCACCGCGCGCGGCTGCGATGCGGGGCTCGCACACGCCGCCCAGACTGCGGTCGAACGCGGTGTCGCGGCGCGCTATGGCGGCGGGGGCGGAGTCGATGTCGCGGGCGTGCGGGCCCTCGTCACCCAGCTCGAGCGGGCCGCGAAGTGGTGTGCACGGCTCCTGGTGCTCGCGGTGTTCACCGGAACCGCCCTGCCCCAGGCGGTTCCGGACCCCGGCGTCGCAGCCTATCGGCGCGGCGACTATGCGCAGGCCGAGGCGCTGTTCGCGCAGGCGTGCGCGGCGCCCGGAGCCGACCGGCGCCGGCACTACGACCTCGGCAATGCGTGCTACCGGCAGGGCAAGCTCGCCGCCGCCCTGCTCGCCTACGAACGGGCACGCCTCGCCCTGCCGCGCGATCCGGAGTTGCTGGCCAACCTTGCGCTCGTGCGCAGCCAGCTCGGCCTACCCGGCGCCGAGGGCGAGTCGTTCGGCGCAACCCTCACGTCCCTGCGTGAGCGGCTGCACCCGTCCGAGTTGGTGTGGCTCACGGTTGCGGCGCAGGCCCTCGCGGCCGGCCTGCTGGTGTTCGGCTGGCGGCGCCGCCTGCTGCGCGGTTGTGGCCTGGTCGCGGCCGCGCTGGCGCTGGGGCTCGCTCTCGAAGTGCTCGTGTTCGCGCCCGCGCGTCCGCCGCGCGGCGTCGTGCTCGTGCCGGAGGCAGCGCTCGTCGCGGAACCGCGCGCCGGCCGCGAGGCACTGGCGACCTTGCGCGCCGGGGTGACGGTCGAGGTGTTGGGGTTCGCGGAGAGGTGGGGGCGGGTGCGGGTGGGGGAGCGGGAGGGGTATTTGCCCGCGGACGCGTTCGGACGCATTGATTAGGCGGATACTGGTCCCCTTCGCTGGGCGGGAATCCGAGCGCCCGCGCCAGGAATCCGCTCGCCCGAGGTGATCGTTCGCTGCGCCCTGGCTCCGCAGGGTTGCAGGCCGCATCCGGCCTCCCCCGCAGCCATGCCGTACTTCACCCCGCCACACTGCCCGAATCCCGCCTGCCCCATGTTCGCGCGCCCCGAGCCCGGCTTCGCGCGCTACCGCGGCTGCTACCGCG
>CAZSKV010000016.1:0-7256 GCA_964607495.1 uncultured candidatus Brocadiaceae bacterium | reverse complement strand
CAACCCTGCGGAGCCAGGGCGCAGCGAACGATCACCTCGGGCGAGCGGATTCCTGGCGCGGGCGCTCGGATTCCCGCCCAGCGAAGGGGACCAGTGTCCTAGGCGTCTTCGCTGCCGCCACCATCGTCGATCCCCTCGAAGTCCTCCGGCTTCCCCCCCCCATCCACAGCCACGACCGCCTTCCCCGCACCACCCCCGCGCGGCCCCGTCGCCGGCGCCGTCGGCCGCAGCGCAGGGATCTCCCCGAACCTGATCTCCCGGTAGCACTCGAGACAGTAGCCCTCGGACTTGCCAGCAACCTCGGCCGGGATCTGATCGCCACAGGACTTGCACTCGACGAGCTTCTTCACCACGAGTCGGCCTCCAGTCCGGAGAGTTCGAGGATCGTCTGCCATTCGCGCACCGTGACCGGCTGGATCGACAGACGGGAGCCCCGGCGCAGCAACTCCATCTTCGCAAGGGCTGGCACTTTCGCCAGGGCCGCGCGATCGAGCGGCCTTGGCAGCGGGCGGACGGCCTGCAGGTCGACGACGGTCCAGACGGGTGCAGTGGGGTCGGGATAGCCGGCGCGCGCCACGCGGCAGATGCCGACGATCTGCGGCGGCGCGGAGCTCGAATGGTAGAAGAGCACGCCGTCACCGGCCTGCACGTCGTCGCGCAGGAGATTCCGCGCCTGGTAGTTGCGGACCCCCTCCCAGACCGTGCGTTGCTCTCGCTCGCGCAAGAGATCGGCGAAGCCGTAGGTCTCGGGGTCGGACTTGAACAGCCAGTAGCCGCGGCCCGCTGTCTTCTTCGGCATCGCCGAGGTTTGTAGCATCGGGCGATGGCTCCGAACAACCCGTTCCAGGCCGAGGCAAACCTGACCTCGTCTGGCAAGACCTACAGCTACTTCCGCCTCGCCGCCCTCGAAGAGCAAGGGCTCGGCAAGATCGCGCGTCTGCCGTACTCGATCCGCGTGTTGCTGGAATCGGCGCTGCGCAACACCGACGGCTACCTGGTGCTCGAAGGCGATGTCCGGGCCATCCTCGGCTGGCAGGCGAAGGCCACGGACCGGGCCGAGATCCCGTTCCTGCCCGGGCGCGTCGTGCTGCAGGACTTCACGGGGGTGCCATGCGTCGTCGACCTGGCGGCCATGCGCGCCGCCATGCAGCGCCTCGGCGGCGAGCCCAAGAAGATCAACCCGCTCGTGCCCTGCGACCTGGTGATCGACCATTCGGTGCAGGTCGACTACTTCGGCACGGCCAGCGCGCTCGAACAGAACATCGCGCGGGAGTTCGAGCGCAACCGCGAGCGCTACGAGTTCCTGAAGTGGGGCCAGCAGTCCCTGGCCAACTTCCGCGCCGTGCCGCCAGCGACGGGCATCGTGCATCAGGTCAACCTCGAGTACCTCGCGCGGGTCACGCTCACGCGCGACGTGGCTGGACGGACGGTCGCGTTCCCGGACTCGCTGGTCGGAACCGACTCGCACACGACGATGATCAACGGCCTCGGCGTACTCGGTTGGGGCGTCGGCGGCATCGAAGCCGAGGCGGTGATGCTCGGCCAGCCGATCTACATGCTGTTGCCGGACGTGGTCGGCGTGAAGCTCGAGGGCAGGCTGCGGGAAGGGGTGACCGCGACCGACCTGGTGCTGACGGTCACGCAGCTGCTGCGCAAGCGAGGCGTGGTCGAGAAGTTCGTCGAGTTCTTCGGCGAGGGGGCTCGCGGGATGTCGCTCGCCGATCGCGCGACGATCGCGAACATGGCGCCCGAGTACGGCGCGACGATGGGGTTCTTCCCCGTCGACGAAGAGACGCTGCGGTATCTGCGGCAGACCGGACGCGACGAGGCGCTCGTGCAGCTGGTGCGCGACTACTACACGGCACAGGGGATGTTCGCGACGGCAAGCTCGCCGGTGCCGGAGTTCAGCGACACGCTGACGCTGGACCTCGCGACCGTCGAGCCGTCCCTGGCCGGACCGAAACGCCCGCAGGACCGCGTGACCCTCGCGGCGATGGCGCAGGACTTCCGCGCGCATCTGACGAAACCGATCAAGGAGCGCGGCTTCCAGCTCGCCGAACCCGCGCTCGCGAAACGCGCCCGGGTGCAGGGGATCGACGCCGATCTCGGGCACGGGGCGGTGGTGATCGCGGCGATCACTTCGTGCACGAACACGAGCAATCCTTCGGTGCTGGTCGCGGCCGGCTTGCTGGCGCAGAAGGCGGTCGCCAGGGGTCTCACGACCAGGTCTTGGGTCAAGACCTCGCTCGCGCCGGGTTCGCGGGTCGTGACCGACTACCTGCAGCGCGCGGGCCTCGACAAGGCGCTGGATGCGCTGGGCTTCCAGACGGTGGGCTACGGCTGCACGACCTGCATCGGCAACTCCGGGCCCCTGCCCGAGGCGGTCGCGGCCGCCGTGCGCAAGGGCGAACTCGTGGCCGCCGCAGTGCTCTCGGGCAACCGCAACTTCGAGGGCCGTGTGAACCCCGACGTCAAGGCCAACTACCTCGCGTCACCACCGCTGGTCGTGGCGTATGCGCTGGCCGGTTCGGTCGACAAGGACCTGCTCCGTGAACCGATCGGCAAGGGCAGGGACGGGAAGGACGTGTTCCTGAAGGAGATCTGGCCGAGCCAACAGGAGATCGCCGACACGATCCGCCGGTGCATGGACCCGGAGATGTTCCGCGCGCAGTATGCAAAGGCCGCGCAGGGCCCGGCCGCCTGGCAGGCGATCGCGACGAGCAAGGGCGACCTCTATGCCTGGAAGCGCGAGAGCACCTACATCCAGGAGCCACCGTACTTCCGCACGCTGGCCAAGAGCCAAGGCCGGATCGAGGGCATCCGCGGCGCCCGCGTGCTCGCGATGCTCGGCGACTCGGTCACGACCGATCACATCTCGCCGGCAGGTGACATCGAGGAGAAGTCGCCGGCCGGGCAGTACCTGCTGTCGCTCGGCGTGCCGAAGGCCGAGTTCAACAGCTACGGCGCGCGGCGCGGCAACGACCGCGTGATGACGCGCGGCACCTTCGCCAACATCCGGTTGCGCAACCTGCTGGCCCCGGGCACCGAGGGTGGCGTGACCGTGCACCTGCCGAGCGGCGAGGTGATGTCGATCTACGACGCCGCGCAGCGCTACCGCGAAGCCGGCACGCCGCTCTGCGTGCTGGCCGGCAAGGAATACGGCACGGGCTCCTCGCGCGACTGGGCCGCGAAGGGCACCAACCTCCTGGGCGTGAAGTTCGTGCTGGCGGAGAGCTACGAGCGCATCCACCGCAGCAACCTGGTGGGAATGGGCGTCCTGCCGCTGCAGTTCCTGAGCGGCCAGAACCGCGAGACGCTCGGCCTGACCGGGAAGGAGACCTTCGCGCTCGCACTCGGTGACGACCTGAAGCCGCGCAGCACGCTGCAGCTCGAGGTCGATGGCCGGAAGCTCGACGTGCTGTGCCGGATCGACACGCCGGTCGAGATCGACTACTACCGCAACGGCGGAATCCTCCAGACCGTGCTCAAGAAGCTCCTATGAGAAGACTGCGCGCCCCCGCCGTGGCCGCGACGCTGTTCGCGGCCGGTCTCTCGGCCCAGGTCACCGTGAGCTTGACCACTGCGACCGCGGCCGGAGCTCGCGCCGCGGTGGCCGGCAAGGTGGTCGTGCAGGGAACTCCGGCCAACACCCTGATCCCGCTCGACCGGCCGCTGGTCCACACCGCCAGCTCGTCTGCTTCCGCGACCCAGTCCGGTTCCGCGTCGCTGCTGGCAGGAGCCTTCTCGAGCTACCCGGGCGTGAACCTGGTCGGCGATGCGAACGCGCGCGGCGACGCGAGCGATGGCGCCGGCAGCGCACCGGCAGCGAGTGCGCAGAACTCGGCGTTCGGGGCGGCGGCGTTCCTGATGCGCTTCTCGACCACGCAGGCGACGAGCGGCTATCTCGCGTTCACCTGGCAGACCGTCGAGCAGCAGACGGCGACGGTCGGGGCCACGGTCGACATCGGCGACAACTCGTCGATCGAATGGACCGGAACCGGCACCCAGTCGGCGATGCGGAGCTACTCGCTGCCGGTGCAGATCCCGGCGCAGGGACTGGTGGTGCGTCTGGCCGTGCAGAACCTCGCGAACGGCGCCGGCCAGACCCTCGGCAGCTCGCGCGCGTATGTGGCGTTGCGGCTGCGCTTCGTCGCGGCGAGCGCGTTCCAGTGCAAGGTGACGCCGTACGGCCAGGGTTGCGGGCCGCAGCTCGCGGGCTCGGTCGTGACCCTGGGCGGCCAGCACGTGATCACGCTCGCGCTGACCGGCGGCTACCCGAGTTCGTTCGCGCTGCACGCGATCGGCACGCAGCAGATCAACCTGAACCTCGGGGGCGGGTGTGCGCTGCTCGGCAACGCGGTCTACATCGGCCTCGAGCCCACCGATGCGAACGGCGACGCGGTGCAGATCCTGCGCCTGCCGGTGACCACGACGGGCACGAGCTACCACCAGTATCTGCCGCTGGCGGTGCAGGGTGGCAACCTCGTCCTGCGCGCGAGCAACGGCCTGAAGCTCGAGGCGAGCGGCGGCTGAAGCGAAGGCGCGGCACGTGGACGACGCTGCGATCTACACGTGCCCGATGCACCCCGAGGTGCAGGCTGCCGGGCCCGGTGCGTGTCCGAGCTGCGGGATGGCGCTCGAACCCGGCCTCCCGCGCGCCGAGGACACGGCGGACCCCGAACTCGCACGGCTGCGGCGCCGGTTCTGGATCGCGTTCGGGCTGACGCTGCCCCTCTGGGCGGTGGCGATGCTGCCGATGCTCGGACTCTGGCCCGCGGCCGCGCACGCGCCCGCGGCGCGCTGGCTGCAGGTCCTGCTCGCGACGCCGGTCGTGTTCGGCTGCGGGGGCATGTTCTTCACGCGCGGCTGCGCTGCGCTCGGGCGTGGGACGCCGAACATGTTCACGCTGATCGGTCTCGGCACAGGGATCGCGTACGGGATCTCCTGGGTCGGGCTGGTGCTGCCGCAGTGGTTCCCGGCGCAGTATCTGGAACACGGGATGGCGCCACTGCACTTCGAGTCGGCGGCAACCATCGTGCTCCTGGTGCTCGCCGGTCAGGTGCTCGAGCTTCGCGCCCGCGGCCGCACCAGCGACGCGCTGCGCGAGTTGCTGCGCCTGGAGCCGTGCCATGCGCGCCGCGTCGACGGCGAGCGCGAGACCGACGTCCCGTTGGCAGAGGTCCAGCCCGGAGACCTGCTGCGCGTGCTGCCGCACGCGGCAGTCCCGGTCGATGGTCTGGTCACGGTGGGCAACGGCAGCGTGGACGAGTCGATGCTGACTGGCGAGCCGATGCCGGTCGCCAAGGCACCCGGCAGCCGCCTGCACGCGGGCACGGTCAATGGCCCGGCCGCGCTGCTCGTGCGCGCGGAGCAGGTCGGCACGCAGACCCTGCTCGCGAGCATCGTGCGCCTGGTCGCGCAGGCGCAGCGCAGCCGGGCGCGGGTGCAGAGCCTGGCGGACCGGGTCGCCGCCTGGTTCGTGCCGGCCGTGGCCGCGGTCGCGGTCGTCACGCTCTGCGCCTGGCTGGCCGTGGGTGGCAGGGCGCAGCTGAGCCAGGGTCTGTTGGCCGCGATCTCGGTGCTGCTCGTGGCCTGCCCGTGCGCGCTCGGCCTCGCGACGCCGATGGCCCTGGTCGTCGGCATGGGGCGCGCGGCTCGGCAAGGCGTGCTCTTCCGGCACGCGGACGCGATCGAGAACCTGGCGCGCGCGCGGACCCTGGCGCTCGACAAGACCGGCACGCTGACTTGCGGCGAGCCCACGATCACGCAGGTCGTGACGCTGCCGGGATGGAGCGAGGCGACGCTGCTGCCGCGCGTCGCGGCGGTCGAGCGCCAGTCCGAGCACCCGCTCGCGCGCGCCGTGCTCGCGCGGGCGGCGCACGGCGCCGGACCCGAGCTCGCGGCAGAAGCCGTGCTCGCCGCCCCCGGCCGGGGCGTGAGCGGGATCGTGGCCGGCCAGGCGGTCGCGGTCGGCTCGCTCGCGTTCCTGCGCGAAGTCGGCGTCGACACCGGACCACTCCTGCCGCTCATGCCGGCGGCAGGCACGTTGCTCGCCGCCGCGGTCGGTGGCGTGGCAGCCGGATGGATGCTGGTCGAGGATCCGCTGCGGCCACAGGCGGCTGCCACGCTGCAAGCCCTGCGGCAGCTGGGCTTCCGCTGTGTGCTCGTGACCGGTGACCGTGCCGAGCCTGCCGGGCGGGTCGCGGCGGCGCTCGGCATCGTCGAAGTGCATGCCGGACTCTCCCCCACCGCCAAGCTCGACACCGTGCAGGCGCTCGGCGAACGCGTCGCGATGGTCGGCGATGGCGTCAACGACGCACCGGCGCTGGCCGCCGCGAGCGTCGGCATCGCGCTCGGCACCGGCACCGGGGCAGCGATCGCGACCGCGCCGGTCACGCTGCTGCGCGGCGAGCTCGCGGCGCTGTTGCCCGCGGTGCAGATCGCGCGGGCGACGCTGCGCACGATCCGCCGCAACCTGCTGCTGGCCTTCGGCTACAACGTGCTCGCGCTGCCGGTGGCGGCGGCAGGCTGGCTGTCGCCGATGCTGGCCGCGCTGCTGATGAGCCTGTCGTCGGTGTCGGTGATCGCGAGCTCGCTGCTCTTGGCGCGGCGGCCGGCCTCGGCTCCCGTCCTGGCTGTTGCATCCGCAGCCCCGGCATCCTGAACTGCCCCACTCCGATGCCACCAACCCACACTCCGGCGGCGATCCTGCAGACCGCGTTCGGCTTCTGGTCCGCAAAGGTCCTGTTGACCGCCGTCGAATTCGGGTTGTTCACGAAGCTCGGCGACCGCCGCCTGACCGGCGCCGAACTGGGCCGCGAGCTCGCGCTGCACCCGCGCGCGATCGCGGACTTCTTCGATGCGCTGGTGGCGATGCGCTTCCTCGAGCGCACGGGCGACGGGCCCACGGCGGTCTACCACAACACGGACGAGGGGGCGCACTTCCTGCGCCAGGACCGTCCCGAGTACATCGGCGGAATCCTGGTGATGCTCAACGCGCGCCTGTTCCGCTTCTGGGACGATCTTCCGACCGCGCTCCGCACGGGACGGCCGCAGAACGAGGTCAAACACGGCCACAAGTCGATCTTCGAGGAGCTCTACGCCGACCTCCCGAAGCTCGAACAGTTCCTCGGGGCGATGACCGGGCTGTCGCGCGGCAATTTCGCGACCTTCGCGCGCAAGTTCGACTTCGCGCGCTACCGCACGCTCTGCGACGTCGGCGGCGCCACCGGCCTGCTCTGCCTCGAGGTCGCAAA
>CAZSKV010000015.1:0-9197 GCA_964607495.1 uncultured candidatus Brocadiaceae bacterium | reverse complement strand
CCGGCAAGGTCGTGAACCCCGACTGGGGCATCGTCCCGGACCGTGAGGTCGAACTGCGCGAGTTCAGCACCAAGGAGCTGTGGAAGAACGCGGAGGTGTTCGAGCTCCTGCAGAAGGACGTGTTCCGCAAGTACGCGCGCGCCCATCTCGACCAGCACAAGGAGCTGTTCCTGCAGCTCGCCGACGGGGATCGCGGGGACTTCACGAAGTACCCCGAGTTCGAGCAGTTCTACACCAGCCTCGACACCAGGCTCAGCAAGGACGACGTGCGCCGCTGGCTGCGCTGGACCTTGCGCGACGAGGTGGCGGACGCCCGTGGCAAGGCCTATCCGGGCGGCCGCGCGCTCGGGGACTACCAGGAGGACGGCCAGCTGCAGGAGGCGATGAAGGCCCTGTTCGAGAAGCTCGGCCAGGACATCAAGCAGCTGCCGGAATTCCAGGGCGGCGTGCTCAAGGTCGCACAGGACAAGAAGCTCGAGGAGCCGAAGAAGAAGGGCTGAGCGCCGGCGCGGCCCGCTCGCCCTGACACCGGCATGCCATCGGCGTGAGCGGCGCGGCGCCCAGGAACCTCGCCGGACCGCCTCTCCTCCCTGGACCGGCATCGGTTACGCTGCGCACGGCCGGATCCTGGAGCAGGCCGGCCCGTGCTCTCTGCCCCCAAGAATTGCGAACCCGCGCGCCCCACCGATCGTCTCCTGACCCGCGATCACCGGGGCACCCGCTCCGAATCCCCTCTGCCAACCCAACGACGGTCCCCATGAACCGATTCCCTCTGCTCGCGCTGACGCTCGTCAGCGCCCTCGCGTCTCTCGTTCCCGCCCAGGTGACGGCGCTGCCCGACGACGTCGGCAAGCCGGTCGCCGGGCAGAAGCTCGGCCAGATGAGCTACCTGGCGACCTTCACCACCCGCAGCTTCACGCTCGAGAACTTCCGCCAGGCCATCCTCGCCCGGCGGCCAGCTGCCGAAGTCGCGGAGATCGTGGCCGACTACGAGCGGCTGGTGGCGCGTGACCAGGCGGCATTCCGTGCCGCCGTGCAAGCGCTCGGTGGAAACGTCACGATCCAGTACTGGCTGGTCAACGCCTGTGCGTTCGAGATCGAGCCGAACAAGGTCGCGCAGCTCGCGCTCCTGCCGGGCGTTGCCGAGATCCACGCGGACCGGATCGCGGTGCCCCTGATCAAGACCTCCACGAGCGCCGCGAACCACAACGCCGACGCCGTGCAGGCCGCGGGCATCAAGGGCGTGGGCGTGTGCTCGGCGATCATGGATACCGGCCAGGACGCGGTCTCGGGCGCGACCGGGAAGCCGCACGCGACCTACTACATCGACGGCAACACCAGCAACACCGCCGGTGGCGGCATCATGGGCAGCCGCCTCGTGGCCAACGTGCAGTGCGGCACGCTCGCTCCCGAGGATCCGCACAACCACGGCACGGCCGTCGCAAGCCAGGTCGCCGGCGCGATCTGGAACCTGAGTGGCACTGCAGACGATGGCCACGCGCCCCGCGCGACGATCGCCGGCTACTCGATCTCCAACAGCACCTCCGGCGGTTCATCCGAAGCGGTGATGGCGCTGGCCTGGCAGAACATCGCGCGCGACAAGGCCAAGTACAACATCGTCTCGGCCAACAACTCCTACACCGGCATCAGCTGCAACACGACCGACCTGATCCAGAAGGCGCTCGACAACGCGGCCTACTACGCCGACATCGTCTGCTGCACGGCCGCCGGCAACAGCGCCGGGTCGACGACCTACAGCCAGGCCTGCGCCAACGGCCTCTCGACCGCGGCCGTCAACCCTACGGCGAAGACGATGGCTTCGTTCTCGAGCTACGGACCGCTCTCCTGTGACGCCGGGCGCTTCTGGCCCGACATCTCCGGCTGCGGCGTGAACACCGTGATGGCGCTGCGTGACAACGCGGCCTCGTCGTGGACCGCTTCGGGCACCTCGATGGCTTCGCCCCAGACCTGCGGCGCGGCCACCCTGGTGCGCGGGGTCAATCCGACGCTGAACGCGCAGGAGACCAAAGCGATCCTGCTGGCCACCGCCGAGAGCATCGCGGCGCAGAACGCCGGCCGGACCCGCTACAACTTCGGCCTCGGCTTCGTGCGCAGCGACCTGTCGGTGCAGCTGGCCCAGACCGCAGGTTCCGCGTGGACCCGGACCCTCGAGAACGCGACTGCCGTGCACTCCTTCCAGATGGGCGTGAGCTCCGGCAAGCCGTACCGCGTGGTCGTCTGCTGGCCGCGCCGACTCGACACCTCGACCAGTGCGAACTGGAGCAACCTGAAGCTCCGGGTCCTCGACGGCACGACGGTCGTGGCCACTTCGGACACGCCGAAGAACCTCTACGAGCACGTCGACTTCACGGCCGCCGCGACCAGCGTCTACACGATCGAAGTGAGCGCCAACTCGCTCGAGGGCGCCGCCCCGATCGAGTACTCGGTCGCCCACACCGGCACGCCGCTCGGCAACGTGAACGGTCTGTTCAGCGTCTACGGCGCCGGCTGTGTCGGCTCGGTCTCCGGCGGTCCGAACATCACCAGCGCGGGCGTGCCGCGCCTCGGCGAGAACTGGCGCGTGATCGCCACCACGGCCAAGCCCAGCACGAACGCGCTGTTGATCGTCGGCGCCTCGGGTTCGGTCTGGGGCACGACCCCGCTGCCCTTCGATCTGAGCGGGATCGGCGCCACCAACTGCTGGATCAACGCCTCGGTCGACGCCACGGTTCCGACCACGACCACGACCTCGGGGGATGCCTGGGCCTACCTGCGCATCCCGTCGACGCTGCCGTTCCTCGGCGGTGCGTTCTACACGCAGTGGCTCGTGGTCGACCCCGGCGTCAATCCCCTGGGCATCGTGACGACCCAAGGCGGCAAGGCCGTGATCGGCGGCCAGCCCTGAGCGGTTGAGCTCCCGAGCGCGCGGTCCGGCCTCAACCAGCCGGACCGCGCAGGAAGCGACCCAGCCCCTCGATCGCGTCCCGCCCCTCCTCGAGCATGCCGGCGAAGAGGTGCCAGACGTGCGGCATCTGCTCCCAGACATCGAGCTGGGCTGCAACGCCGGCGCTCCGCGCGCGCGCGTGCAGGCGCACGGCATCGTCGAGCAGCAGATCCCAGGAGCCGGCCTGCACACAGAGCGGCGGCAGCCCCCGCAGATCGCCATACAAGGGTGACACCAGCGGGTGCCGCGCGTCGGCGCCATGCCGGTAGAGGCAGGCCATGCGCGCGAGCAGCGCGGGTTCGAGCAGCACGTCGTGGTGTTGCAGCTGGGTCAGGGACGGGGCGGTTCCGGCGAGGTCCACCCAGGGCGCGATCAGCGCGCAGCGCGCCGGCAACGGCCTGCCCTGATCCCGCAGCACGAGCATCGTCGCGAGCGCGAGCCCGCCTCCGGCCGAGTCCCCGGCCAACAGCACCTCCCGCGCCGACGTGGCAAGGAGCCGCAGGGTCGCGACCGCATCGTGCAACGCGGCGGGGAACGGGTGTTCGGGCGCGAGCCGGTACTCGGGCAGGAGCAGGCGCGCGCGGGCGGCCCGGGCGAGCCGGGACGCGAGCTCGCGGTGCGTGTTGCACGATCCGGCGACGTAGGCGCCGCCGTGCAAGTAGAGCAGGACGCGGCCGGGCACGGCGCTGCCGGCCGTGATCCACTCGAGGCGCAGGTCGCCCAGCCGCGTGGCCTCGACCCGCACGTCCGCCGCCAGGGGAAAGAGCTCGCCGATCCGCTCGAACGCGGTCCGCCGTTCCGCGAGCGTCGCCGTCGCCGCCACCGGACGGGCGCGCAGCAGCGCAATCAGGCGGGCATGGTCCGCGGACGGCATCCGCTGCTTGTAGTGACTTGCCCCTGGCCGCGCGAGTTCCGGCTCGTATCGTCCCCCGCGCGATGAACCTCGGACTCGTGGCCCGGATCCTGGCGGGGTACGTGCTCTTCTTCGCGTTCTTCGCGCTCGTGCCGCTGCCGCTGGCCCTGCTCGAGGAACGCAAGCCTGGCATCGATGCCGTGCAGGGCTTCGTGGCCGCGGCGATCATCGGCGCGATCGTCTCGGTGCTGCTCTGGCTCGGCGGACGCAGCAAGGAGACGCGCGGCGAGTTCTACCGCCGGGAAGGCCTGGCCGCGGTCGCGTTCGCCTGGCTCGTCTCGGCCGCGGTCGGCGCGATCCCGTTCTACTGGTCGGGGGCGACCCCGACCGGCATCGACGCGGTGTTCGAGGCCACGAGCGGGCTGACCACCACCGGCGCCTCGGTGTTCTCCGCCGGCAAGCCGTACTACGACATCGCGGAGCTCCCGCGCAGCCTGCTGCTGTGGCGCTCGCTGCTGCACTTCCTCGGCGGCCTCGGCGTGATCCTGATGTTCCTCGTGTTCCTGCCGGCCATGGGCATCACCGGCAAGAACCTGCTGCAGGGGGAACAGACCGGGGTCTCCGCCGAGCGCGCGGCGCCGCGCCTGCGCGAGCAATCGCAGGTGCTGTTGCGCGTCTACCTGATCCTGATCCTGCTGCAGACGCTGATGCTGCGCCTCTTCGGCATGGACTTCTTCGAAGCGTTCTGCCACGCCTGCGCCACGATCGGCACGGGCGGCTTCTCGCCGCGCAACTACTCGATCGGCGAGTACGACAGCGTGGCGATCGAGCTCACCTGCACCTGCTGTTCGTTCCTCGGCGCGACCAACTTCCTGCTGCTCGACGAGTTCGTGCGCTCGCGTTTCCGCGCCCCCGGAGTGCTGCTGCGCGACACCGAGTTCCGCGTGTTCGTCTCGCACCTGCTCGGCGTCGTGCTCGTGGTGTCCCTGATCCTCCACATGTGGGGCGGGAGCGTGACCGACGTCCCGGCCGCAGGCGGCCGCGTACACGACTACTCGAGCTACTGGACGTGCCTGCGCGAGGCCCTCTTCAACGTGACGACCGTGCACAGCTCCACCGGCTTCGCGACCGCGGACACCTCGACCTGGCCGCACGCGGCCCAGGTCCTGATCATGTGGTGCATGTACGTCGGTGGGTGCACGGGCGCGACCTCGGGCGGGCTCAAGGTCCTGCGCCTGATGGTGCTCGCCAAGCTGGTCGCGCACGGGTTCCGCCACTTCCTGCGCCCCAAGAGCATCGAGCGGGTGCGCGTCGGAACCGAAGTGATCTCGCCGGCCACGATCTCGGCCGTGCTCTCGCTCGCCATCCTGTGGGCGCTGTGCATCCTGCTGGGGACGCTGGTGCTGCTGCTCGATCCCCGGCTCGACCTGCTGAGCGCGCTGTCGGCCAACGCGACGTGCATCGGCGGCGACGGCCCGGGCTTCGCCGGCATGCGGCGCCTGGCCGACGGCAGCCACGAGCTCCTGAGCCAGGACGGCATCCACGTCGGCGCCTACGGCGGCTTCGGGCTGCTCTACGGCTGGCAGAAGGCGCTGCTCACGCTGCAGATGCTGATCGGCCGCCTCGAGATCTACCCGCTGATCGCGCTCGCGACGCCGTCACTGTGGCGGCGTTGAGCCGGGACCCGGAGCGAAGAGCGCGAAGCGTCCGAGCCGCAGCCGCTGCAGCAGGAACTTCAGCGCCACCCCGACCGTCGCCAGGCCGTAGCGCAGCGAGCGGCGGAAGCTGATCGACGAAGCCTCGGGGAAGTAGCGCACGGGCATCGGCGCGTCGGCGAGCTTGAAGCCGTGGTAGACCGCTTGCGCAATCAGTTCGGAATCGAACACGAAGTCCTCGCTGTTCGCGTGGAACGGGATCGTCTCGAGCACCTTGCGCCGGTAGACGCGGAACCCGGAGTGCATCTCGCCGAGGTTCTGGCCGAACACCACATTCTCGAAGATCGTCAGCAGGCGGTTCGCGAGGTACTTCCAGACCGGCATGCCGTCCTGCAGGCACTCGCGCCGGGTGCGCACCCGGTTGCCGAGCATCAGGTCGCAGGCGCCGTCGCGCACGAAGCCGACGAAGTGCGGGATCAACCGGGCGTCGTACTGCCCGTCGGGATGCAGCATCACGATGATCTCGGCGCCGCGATCCAGGGCCTTCTGGTAGATCTGCTTCTGGTTGCCGCCGTAGCCGCGGTTGCGCGCCGAACGCACCACGCACAGGCCCAGACCTTCGGCCAGCTCCGCGGTCCCGTCCTGGCTCGCGTCGTCGCCGAGGATCAGGTCGTCGCAGCAGCCCGCCGGAATCTCGGCCAGCGTCTGCCGCAGCGTCTTGGCCGCGAAGTAGGCGGGCATCACGACCGCGACGCGTGGGCGCGGTGCAACCGCGGCAGCGGCAGGTGGCTCGGGCACAGGCACGCGCTGACCATAACGTGCAGGGCTTCGCAGCCGAGCAGGGCGCAGCTAAGTTCTGCGCCCGCCGGCCCCGTCCCCCTCACCATCCCGGATGCCCATGCCGCGTGTTCCGTTCGCCGCCGTCCTGTTCGTACTCGCCACGACCCTCGCCGCGCAGGGCCTCGAGTTCGCGGCAGCCAACCAGAAGGCGAAGCAGCCGCGCTGGCTGTCCCTGCGCTGGGCCGAGTTCGCGACCGACGCCGCACCCCCGGTGCTGCCGGCGGACCTCGTCGCCCCGCCGCCACCGGCCGACGCCGCCGTCTACTGGCTCGTGCAGCTCCCCGGTCCGGTCACGCCCGTGGCCATCCGGGCGCTGGCCGCGACCGGGCTCGAGCTGCTCGACTACGTACCCAACTTCGCGTTCGTGGCCCGTGGCACGCCGGCCCAGCTCGCCGCCGCGCGCGCCCTGCCGTGGCTGGTCTGGTCGAGCCCCTTGCACCCGGCGTACCGGATCGCCCCCGAGCTGGTGGCTGCGGTCGCGCCGGCGCCGCGGACCCTGCTCGTGCACGCGTTCGCGGGCGTGACCCAGGCGACGATCCGGGCCCAGGTGGCCGCGGCCGGCCTGCAGGTGCTCGAGCAGGACGACCTCCGCGGTACCTGGCTGCTGGTCGCGACCGGCACGCGCGAGCAGGCCATGGCCCTCGCGCGGCAGCGCGACGTCGCCTGGATCGAGGCGCAGGGCACCTGCACCGAGCGCAACGGCACGATGGTCTGGACCGTGCAGACCGGTGTGGCGAACGACACCAGGATCTGGAGCCAGGGCCTGCACGGCGAAGGCGAGATCGTGGGCCACATCGACAGCGGCATCGCGCTGAACGCCTGCTGGTTCCAGGATCCGGTGCAGCCGATCGGGCCGCTGCACCGCAAGCTGGTCTACAACTCCGGCACCACGGCCTCGTCGCACGGCACGCACACGGCGGGCACGGTCGCCGGTGACTCGTTCCCGATCAACGCCTCGACGGCGAACCGCGGCCTCGCGTGGGCCAGCCGGCTCGCGCACACGACCTCGCTCACGAGCTTCCTCGCCCCGGCGACCGCGCATCGGAACGCAGGGGCGCGCACGCACACGAACTCGTGGGGCAACGACGGCACGAAGAACTACGACACGCTCGCGCGCGACGTCGACGTGTTCAGCTTCCAGGACGAGGAGAACCTCGTCTGCTTCGCAGTCAGCAACGGCAGCGTCGTGACCAATCCGGAGAACGCGAAGAACTGCCTCGCGGTCGGTGCGAGCCAGAACGGCGTCAACGCGATCAACCATTGCTCGGGCGGCACCGGGCCGACGCTCGATGGACGCCGCAAGCCGGAGATCTACACGCCTGGCTGCTCGCTGGTCTCGGCGAGCACGAGCGCGTGCGCCACGGGATCGTCCACCGGGACGAGCATGGCCTGCCCTTCGACCACGGCGGCTGCTGCACTGGTCCGCCAGTACTTCCGCGAAGGCTTCTACCCGAGCGGGGCGAGGACCGCCGCGGACGCGTTCGTGCCCAGCGGTGCCTTGCTCAAGGCGATGCTGATCCAGGGCGGCCAGGACATGAGCGGCATTGCCGGCTATCCGAGTCTGCGCGAAGGCTGGGGCCGGCTCGTGCTCGACCAGGCACTCGCGTTCGCGGGCGACAAGGAGCGCCTGTTCGTGGTCGACGTGCGCAACCAGGAGGGACTGACGACCGGGAACCGCTACAGCTACAAGCTGGCGGTGACCAGTTCCGGCACACCGCTGCGCGTGACGATGGCGTTCCACGACGCGCCCGGCACCCTGCTGGCGAGCAACCCGGTGGTGAACGACCTCGACCTCGAGTTGACCGCGCCCGACCAGCAGACGGTCTACGTCGGCAACGTGATCAACACGGCCACCGGCTGGTCGCAGACCGGCGGCACCGTGGACGCGAAGAACAACGTCGAGCGCGTGCTGATCCAGGCCCCCACCCCCGGCGAGTGGACCGTGACGGTGCGCGCCTGGAACGTGCCGCAGGGGACGCAGGGATTCGCCCTCGCCGCCACCGGCGAACTCAGCGCCGGCACGACCTTCGCGGCCAACCTCGCCTACGGCCTCGGCAAGGCCGGGACCGGCGGCGTGCCGCAACTGCGTGGTGCGCCTCTGCCGCGCATCCCGACCTACGGCTACACCCTGAGCCTCACGCAGGCCCTGCCGTACGGCAATGCGTTCCTGCTGCTCGGACTCGCCAAGGCCGCGGCCCCGTTCGATGGCGCCACGATCCTGGTGCAGGCCGACGGCGCGATTCCGCTGACCACCTCGGCGTCGGGTGGCTTCGCGCTGCCCGCGCCGATCCCCGAGGATCACGCCCTGCACGGTGTCTCGGTCTACTTCCAGACCTGGATCGCGAACGACCCGCTCGCGGCCGGCGCCGGCTGGGCGGCTTCGAACGGGCTCCAGGTGCGGATCGGCAACTGACATGCGCTCCCACCACCGCGTCATCCTCCCCCTCGCCCTCGTCTCGACGCTGTGCGCACAGGAGCGTCCGCAGTACCCCGAAGGCTCCCCGGTGCCGCGGAACCTGACGACGGCCGAGGCGCAGTGGCTGCGCACGCACCCGCTGCGCGGCCCCGGCCCCCTCGGCATCACGCCGGCGCCTTCCGGCCCGGTGCACTGCGTCGCCGAGTACGAGCCGATGGCTGGCATCCTGCTGGCCTGGGAAGGCCTCTCCAGCTGGAACGACATCCAGAAGCTGATGGCGAAGGAGATCACGACCGTCGGCAATGCCGACGTGCACGTCGTCTGCGACACCACGGCCGAGGCGCAGACGGCGGTCACGGCACTGCAGGCGGCCGGCGCCAACATGGCGCGCGTGAAGACCGTGGTGATCCCGACCGACACGATCTGGATCCGCGACTACGGGCCGCGCTACGTGTTCGAGGGCGACTGCCGCGTGATCGTCGACCACAC
>CAZSKV010000014.1:0-2182 GCA_964607495.1 uncultured candidatus Brocadiaceae bacterium | reverse complement strand
CGCCTTCGGGGCTCGCGAGCGCCGCCTGGCGCAACAACGCCGCGAAGTGCAGGTAGCCGACCGGATCGCCCGGTGCGTCGCGCACCTGCTTCTCCGCCTGCTGCAGCAGGCTCTGGTCGTCGAAGTGCACATCGGTCGCGCCGGTCCGCACCGAGACCAGCAGGCCGTCCTGCAGCAGCAGGTTGCCGCCGCCGGTCGGTTCGAGGTCGAGCAGCCGTTCGTCCGGGTTGCCGTCCTTGTCGAGCACGCGCAGGCCCGCGAGCGTCGGGAACCAGATGCGATCGTCACTCAGGGCGCCACGCGGCGCGCTCATCGCGTTGCGATGCTGCATGCCCAGGGCCTCGGGCGGCGCGATCGAGCGGGCCTCGGCCAGCAGGTTGCGGCGCACGGGTGGGCGCGGCGAGACGCCGACGAGGCCGGCGCCGCTGAACACGAACTCGTCGCCGAGCCGCCCGAGCAGCCAGTAGACGTGGTGCTCGTTGCCGCCTGCCGGGGCCTGGCTCGGCAGCCGCCAGAGCGGCTCGCCGGCCTGCGTGTCGAACGCGAGCGCATAGAACGAATCGAGCGGCGTGCACACGAGCACACCGTCGTGCACGACCGGCATGTTGTTCGCGAAGTAGATCGGCCGCGGCATCTGCCCCGTGAGCTGCGTCGCCGGCATCGGCGTCGGTTCGTAGGGCGTGATCCAGCGGATGCGACCCGTGTCGGCGTCCGCCGCATAGCAGACGCCGAGGTTGGTGGTTGCGTAGATGACCCCGCCGGCGAGCGCGAGCGGTGAGGCCGCGAACTCGTGCTGCGCGTTGCCGAACATGTTGACCTCCTGTTGGCTCGTGCAGATCAGGCGGCGCCACTTCAGGGTGCCGGTCGCGAGGTCGTAGGCGGCGAGGTAGTAGGAGATCGCGCCGGTCTGGTCGTGGGACGCCACGTAGAGCGTGTCCCCGGCGATCAGCGGCGGTCCGGCGGCGTCCTGTCCGGCGTAGCGCGCGGTGATCGGCCCACCCTTGTGATCCCAATGCGCCCAGATGCGCTTGCCGGTCGAGCGGTGGAACGCGAACAGGCGCCGCGTCGGCAGGCGCCGCAGGACCTCGATCGAGGCGCGGAAGCGGATCGTGGTCGTCGCCCCGGCGACGTCGTTCGGCACCTGCAGCGCGCCGACGACCAGCTCCGAACCGACCGCGGTGGCGAGCACCATGTCCTGGTTCAGCGAGTCGACGTACTCCTCCGGCTCGGCAGTCGGATCGTCGACCATCGGGCCCTCGCCGCGCCACACCAGCTGGCCGGAGAGCGGATCGAGCGCGTAGAGGCACTGGCCGTCGTTCAGGTAGAGGCCGAAGATGCCGCCGGTCGCGTGCATCGGATGCCGGCCCTGCTCGAAGCCCGGTGGCGGCAGCTGCCACTCCCAGCGCCGCTGCGGCTTGCCGGCCGGTGCGGGCATCGTGCGCGTCCCGTCCCCGCCGCCCCCGATCGCGGGCCAGCCACAGCGCCCGGGATCGGTCCTCGGCAGCAGTGGGCTCAGCCGGGCCGCGAGTTCGCGTTCGAGCGGTGCCTGGCTGCGGTTCGCCGCCGTCGTGGCCGTGGGTTGCAGGATCGCCTGGGCGAGCAGCTGCGCGGCCGCGCGCCGCGGCGCGAGCTCGGCCTGCACCGGATGCCCGGCCGGCGCCGCGTCGGCGACCGCCCGGAACTGGGCCTCGGCCTCGAGGCCGGCGCCGGCTTCGAGGGCGAGGTCGCCCAGGCGCATGCGGGCGCGCATGCCGGCCTCGGCGGCCGGGTAGTCCTCGGCGAGTGCCTGGAGCTGCGGCCGGCGCAGGCGCGCGAGATCGAGGCGCAGCAGGGCTCCGGCCTCGCGCTGCACGAGCTTCTCGTAGGCGTCGCGGCCGCCCGGTGGCAGGTCGCGCAAGGCCTGGATCACTGCGAGCCGTGTGCCGAGGAAGCGCCGTCCGGACTCCGCCGGCACGACGCCGTGCGCATGCCGCAGCAGCAGGCGGTGCAGCCGCTCCACGGCCTCGGCGACCCGGCCCTGCCCGAGGTCGGCCCTGGCCTTGGCCAGTTCGTGCATGTCGTCCTGCGCCCGCGGCAGGGAATAGACCCCGGCCTTGCCGAAGGTCGGTTCCTGGGCCGACGCCGAACCGCCTGCCATGGCGATGAACGCCAGGAGGAGCCTCGGTACTGGCCTTGCTACGGG
>CAZSKV010000013.1:0-2250 GCA_964607495.1 uncultured candidatus Brocadiaceae bacterium | reverse complement strand
CGCGCAGGCGCTGCAGGTGCCGCGCCGGACTCTCGTCGGCCAGCAGGCGGCGCAACCGGTCGGCGCCTCCGGGGAAGTGCTTGACGATCCAGAGCAGCGGCAGCGTCAGCTTCCCCTTCTCGAGGTCGGTGCCGAGGGACTTGCCGACCACGCGTTCCTCCCCGTCGAGGTCGAGACAGTCGTCGACGATCTGGAAGGCGATGCCGAGTTCGGTGCCGAAGGTGTCGAAGGCCTCGCATTCGGCCCGCGAGCCGCCGGCGTAGTGCGCGCCGAGGCGGCAGGCGGCGGCATAGAGGCTCGCGGTCTTGTCCCGGATCACCTCGAAGTAGCGCGCCTCGGTCCACGCGAAGTCGAAGCGATGCAGGATCTGCGTGATCTCGCCGTTGCAGATCGTGCGCGTGACCTCCGAGAGCATGCGGCTGCAGGTCTGGTCCTCGAGCTGCACGGCCAGCGCAAAGGCCTTGGCGTAGATCGAATCGCCGAGCAGGACCGCGACCTCGTTGCCGTGCAGCGCGTGGATCGTCGGCAGCCGGCGGCGCAGCTCCGCGCCATCGAGGATGTCGTCGTGCACGAGCGTCGCGACGTGGATCAGCTCGACCACCTTGGCGATCGTGTGGTGCACCTCGCGCACGCCGCCGGTCGCGCTGGCCGCGAGATAGACGAGCGCCGGCCGCAGCTGCTTGCCGCGATAGCGGCCGACGTGCTCGAGCAGCGGGGAGAGGTCGGCGTTCCCGGGGAAGAGATCTTGCGGCAGCTCGCGGTTCAGCCGGTCGAGGTCGGCGCGGACCGGGCCGAGCAGATCAGCCAGGGACGGAGCCGCAGCGAGGCGCGGAGACGCGACGGAAGTTCGGGCGTCGACCGGGGACGAGTCGCGCAAGCTGGTGTCGCCTCAGGCCTTGCCTTGGGTCTGGTTCTGCGGGGTCTCGCGCGCGGGCGGGGTGACCGCGTCCTGACCTGGCGGCAGGGTCTTCTGGTTGTCGTCCCCCTTCAGCCCCTTCTTGAACTCGGTGATGCCGCTGCCGAGCGAACGCGCCAGGCCGGGGAGGCGGTTGCCGAAGAGCAGCAGGATCACCAGGAGGATGATGATCCACTCCCAGCCATTCGGAAGAAGCAGTGGGACCATGAATTGGTTGGTTGGAGAAGGCGGCGATTATGGGCCTTCGGGCAGGCCACGGGAAGGGTCGGTTGCCCCCGAGAGCGGAAAGCTCCGTTGCGGGCGGGGTGCGTGCTCAATCCTGATTCCAGTGCCGCCACTTCGCGACGTCCTCGCCGAAGTCCTGTCCCGTAAGACGCTGCAGGTGCGAGGCCGCCTTCTGCCGCATCTCCGGGTCTTTCGACTCGAGGGCCGTGATCAGGATGCGCACGGCGTCGCGCTTCTGTTCGGTGGTGGCGCTCTGCTGGCGAAACTCCTGGAACGCCTTCAGAACCTGCCGGAACGTGCCCTCGAGCCGTTCCCGTTCGATCACGAGCAAGAGCACGTAGAGGCAGAGCACCGCGACGATCGCGCGCAGGATCCCACCCTCCCCGAGCAGCGTGCGCAGGCGCTCCGGCAGCCTCGGCTCGAAGATCGCCAGGGCCGCGAGCACCAGCAGCACGAGCGGAGTGGCGCGGCGCAGGAAGCGGTCCATCAGCGCTTGCGCCCGAGAACGTCCTTCATCGTCTGCCCGAGCACCGACGGCGTGTCGCAGACGTGCACGCCGGCGCGCGCGAGGGCGGCCCTCTTCTCGGCCGCCGTGCCCTTGCCGCCGCTGATGATCGCGCCGGCATGGCCCATGCGGCGGCCAGCAGGCGCGGTCGCGCCGGCGATGAAGCCGACGACGGGCTTGTGCTGCAGCTGGCGCTGGATGAACTCGGCAGCCTCCTCCTCGGCACTGCCGCCGATCTCGCCGATCATGATCACGCCATCGGTGGCCGGATCGGCGGCGAAGAGGCGCAGCACGTCGAGGAAGTCCAGGCCCTTGATCGGATCGCCGCCGATGCCGACACAGGTCGACTGGCCGAGGCCGACGCTCGTCAGCTGCCACACGGCCTCGTAGGTCAACGTGCCGGAACGTGACACGACGCCGATCCGCCCCGGCCGGTGGATGTAGGCCGGCATGATGCCGATCTTGCAGCCGCTGTTGTCGGTCACCGGCGTGATGATGCCGGGGCAGTTCGGGCCGATCAGCCGGGTCTTGCTGCCCTGCATGAAGTTGCGGACGAACGCCATGTCGGCCACCGGGATGCCCTCGGTGATCGCGACCACCAGAT
>CAZSKV010000012.1:0-1536 GCA_964607495.1 uncultured candidatus Brocadiaceae bacterium | reverse complement strand
GGTGTCGTCGCAATCGGTGCCGCCGGCGATCGGCGCTTCACCAACGCCGAGGCGGAGCGCGTCTGTGCGCTCGCCCGTGCGCATGGTGTGGACCTCTGCGCCGAACGGCCGGGTGAAGTGCGCTGCGGCGAATTGTGCGTGCGTCTGCGCCGGCTCGCGTTCGCGGGGGGCGAACTCGTGCTGCTCGAGGACCGCTCGCGGCTCGCCGAGCTCGAGAGTCTCGTGCACCGCCTCGACCGGCTCGCGGGCCTCTCGGAACTCGCGCTCGGTGTCGCGCACGAGATCAAGAACCCCCTGAACGGAGTGATGGGCTTCGCGGCCCTGCTCGAACGCAGCGACGATCCGGCGACCATGCGCCGGTTCGCCGGCAAGATCCGGCAGGGGTTGACCCAGGTCGACGAGATCGTGCGGGCGCTGCTCGCCTTCGCCCGGCCCGAACAGAGCCGTGGCAAGCTCGAGCCTGTCGCCGCGAGCGCGCAGCGCGCGGCGACGATCGCCGGGCTGCCCGGGGCGCGGCTCCGCCTCACGGGTGCGACCCAAGAGGTCGCCGAAGCGGGGGCGCTGACGACCGTGTTCACGAACCTGTTCAAGAACAGCCTGGAGGCCGCGGGCGGAGCCGTGAACGTGCAGGTTCGCGCCGAGCTCGCCGGTCAGGACCTCGTGCTGCACGTCGGGGACGATGGCCCCGGCGTGCCGCGGGAGATCGGCCGGCGCGTGCTCGAGCCGTTCGTCTCGACCAAGGAGCGCGGGACCGGCCTCGGTCTGGCGCTCGCGGCGCGCGTGCTGGGCTACCTGCACGGCAGTCTCGACCTCGCCGACGCGGGCGGGCGAGGCGCACACTTCGTGATCCGAGTGCCGCGTACCGACCCCCTGGATGCGGAGCGAAGCGATGGCCGACGAGTCGGTGCTGCTGGCTGACGACGAGCCGATCTCGCGCGAGTTCCTGCAGGAGGCGCTCGCCGCGCTCGGGCTGCGGGTCACGGCCGTCGAGGACGGCCAGGCTGCGCTCGAGGCGCTGGCCCGGCAGGATTTCGATCTCGTCGTAACCGATCTCAAGATGCCGCGTCGCGACGGAGTCGCGGTGCTGACCGAGTCCAAGCTGCGCGATCCGGATCGTCCGGTCGTGCTCGTGACCGCCCATGGCACGCTCGGGGTCGCCGTGGAGGCCCTGCGCAAGGGCGCGGACGACATCCTCGAGAAGCCGGTCTCGCCGGCCGAGCTCGAACTCGCGCTCGCGCGGGTCCGCGAGCGGCAACGGCTCGTGCGCGAGAACCGGTTCTTCCGCGAGCAGAGCGTTGGCGAGAACCTGCTGATCGCCGGACCGGCGATGGAGCGGATCGTCGAACTCGTCGGCCGCATCGCGCCGAGCCAGGCCACGATCCTGATCCAGGGCGAGAGCGGCACCGGCAAGGAGCGCGTCGCCGCGCTCGTGCACCGGCGCAGCAGCCGCGGCGACAAGGTGTTCGTCAAGCTGAACTGCGCGGCCGTGCCGGAGACGCTGCTCGAGAGCGAGCTCTTCGGCCACGAGGCCGGGGC
>CAZSKV010000011.1:0-2585 GCA_964607495.1 uncultured candidatus Brocadiaceae bacterium | reverse complement strand
GCAACCGGTGCCGGCCCGCGTGTGCTCGGCCAGTGCCGCGAGGTCGCGCGCCCCGGCAGCCATGGCGGTCCGCAGCACACCTTCGCGGACCTTCATGCAGAAGCAGACCATCACGCCGTCCGCGTCGGCGACGAGGTCATGGGCCGCACCGCGTGCGGCTGCCGGATCGCCAGCCGCTCCGTTGCCGCCGCCGCACTTCTGCCAGGTCACAACAGCGAGCGTAACACGGCAGACAAGGGTTGCTGGTCGTTGCGGCAGGGATCACAGTTCTGCGGGGTCAGGCGGACGTCGCAGACCTTGCACTGCTCGAGTTTCTTGCGGGCGTCCCGCAGCTCGTCGAGGTCCTGCTGCATCTCGCGCAGGCGCTGCTCGACGAGCGCCGTCTGCCGGTCGATCGCCTGCTGCACGCGGCTCAGGATGCCGTGGGCGCCCTCACCGGTCCTGGGCACCAGGAAGTCCAGGATCTCCTTGAGTGACAACCCGAGGTGCTGCAGGCGCTTGATCGCCGCCATGCGATCGAGCTGGTGGCGATCGTAGTAGCGGAAGCCACCCTGGCTGCGCTGCGCCGGTTCGATCAGCCCCAGCTCTTCGTAGTAGCGGAGAGTCCGCAGGTTCGTGCCGGCCTGTTTCGCAAACTCACCGATCTGAAGCAGTTCGGTCGATTCGATCATGTTGCACCTGGAAGAAGCGTCGGCGCGAGGCGTTGAGCCTTGCCCGCGTCTGGACGTAAACGTCAGGCAACGTATCGTCTTTCGCCCACGTCAGCTGCCGGAGCCGCGAACCACCCCGAAGCTGGAGAACGCCTTGAACGACCTGGAAATCGCCCGTTCCACCTCCCTGCCGCCGCTGGCGCAAGCCGCCAGGATCCTGGGCCTGAGCAGCGAGGATCTCGAGCCCTATGGCCGGCACAAGGCCAAGGTGCGCCTCGACCTGCTGCACCGGACCGAGATCCGCCCGCAGGCCCGCTACGTGGTGGTGACCGCAATCACCCCGACACCCCTTGGCGAAGGGAAGACCGTGCACACGGTCGGGATCTCGATGGCGCTCAACCGGATCGGCAAGCGCGCCGTCTGCGTGATCCGCCAACCCTCGATGGGTCCGGTGTTCGGGATCAAGGGTGGTGCCGCGGGAGGCGGCAGGTCGCAGGTCGTGCCGCCCGAGGAGTTCAATCTGCACCTGACCGGTGACTTCCATGCGGTCAGTGCCGCCAACAACCTGCTCGCGGCATATCTGGACACCTCGCTGCTGCTCGACAACCCGCTGGACATCGATCCCGACACGGTCACGTGGCGGCGCGTCGTCGACATGAACGACCGCGCGTTGCGCCAGGTCGAGGTGGGGCTCGGCGGCCCGCAGAACGGCATTCCGCGCAAGACCGGCTTCGACATCACGGCGGCGAGCGAGGTCATGGCGATCCTCGGGCTCAGCAAGGACCTGCCCGACCTGCGCCAAAGGCTCGGGCGGATCGTGGTCGGCCAGCGCCGCCGGGACGGGGCGCCGGTGACCGCCGAGGATCTGAAGGCCGCCGGCGGCATGGCGGCGATCCTGCGCGACGCGATCCAGCCGACGCTGATGCAGACGCTCGAGGCCACGCCGGCGCTCGTGCACACCGGACCATTCGCCAACATCGCCCACGGCAACTCGTCGATCGTGGCCGACCAGATCGCGCTGCGTTGCGCCGACTTCGTCGTGACCGAGGCTGGATTCGGCGCCGACATGGGCGCCGAGAAGTTCTTCGACATCAAGTGCCGCGTCTCCGGCCTGCGGCCGCATGCGGCGCTGCTGGTCGCGACCGTGCGCGCGCTGAAGATGCACTCCGGCCGCTTCCAGGTCACGGCCGGCAAGCCGCTGCCCGAGAGCCTGCAGCACGAGGACCTGGAGGCGCTCGCGGCCGGCATCTGCAACCTCGAGAAGCAGATCGAGAACGTGCGCCTCTTCGGCGTGCCGGTGGTCGTCGCGCTGAACCGCTTCCCGGGCGACACCGAGCGCGAGATCGAGTTCGTGCTGCAGGCTGCGCGCAAGGCCGGGGCCTTCGCCGCGCATGTCTCGACCCTGCACGCCGAGGGTGGCAAGGGCGGCGAAGCCCTGGCCCAGGCGCTGGTCAAGGCCTGCGACGAACCGTCGACCTTCCGCTTCCTCTACCCGAACGACATGCGGCTCGACGCGAAGATCGCGACGCTGGCGCAGAAGGTCTATGGCGCAGCCAAGGTCGAGTACTCGCCGGCCGCGGCGCACAAGCTCGAGCTCTTCGAGGAGCGCGGCTACGGCCGCTTCCCGATCTGCATGGCGAAGACCCAGTACTCGCTCTCGCACGACCCCAAGCTCAAGGGGCGGCCGAGCGGCTTCACCTTCCCGATCCAGGACGTGCGCGTGTCGGTAGGCGCTGGCTTCGTCTATCCGCTGGCTGGCGAGATCATGACGATGCCGGGTCTCGGCCGGCAGCCCGGCGGGCAGAAGATCGACCTCGACGAGCGCGGCGAGATCGTCGGCATGTTTTGACCGGGCAGCTCAGCGGTTGGCCGTCGCGGGCTTCCCGATCAGTGCAAGGAGGCGCTTCGCGACCAGCTCGCCGGTGAAGCCGAAGT
>CAZSKV010000010.1:0-2623 GCA_964607495.1 uncultured candidatus Brocadiaceae bacterium | reverse complement strand
TTCAGGGTCCGTTCGCACGAAAGTGAATCTGACAAAGTCGTGCTAGTGCCCGCGCGCGCGCTCCAGCAGCCAATCCCAGGCGAACGCGGGCCCTGGGTCCTGCTTGTTCGCCTGCACATGGAAATGGCCGACGATGCCCTCGAAGGCCGCGAGCTGCTCCGGGGTCAGCACGGTCGTGACCAGGCGCCCCTCTGCGTCGCGCGGCGCATCCAGGCGGATCCGTGGCAGGGCGCGGCTGAGCGTGGCCGTGAGCTTCGCGAGCGCCGCGTACTGCTCGGGCGTGAAGTCGTACTGCCAGTACTCACGCCCGTGGATGCGGCCGGAGATCAGCTCGCTGCGGGCTGGTCTGGCGACGAAGCCGGGCGTCAGGATGCCGGTCTGACGCACGCCGGGAAACGCGACCTTCGGGCCCGCGGCGTCCTCGCGGTACCAGCTGCGCAGGATCGGGTGCCCGGGCTGCGGGTAGGCACCGATGTGTGCGATCTCGATGCCGACCGCGTGGTCGTTCGCGACGGTCGCGTGCCAGGCCCGTTCCTTGAGGTCGAGGGTCTGGTAGATCGTGCCGTCGACATCGAGCAGGAAGTGGACCGAGAGGCTGCGCACGTCCTGCAGCACGCGGAAGCAGGCGCGCGAGGTGCCGGCGACGTCGTAGTGCAGGACGAAGAGATGCACGACCTGCTGCAGGTCCTGCAACGACCAACCGCGCGCGGCCACGCGTGCCTCCAGCTCGATCGGCAGGTTGCGCCGTTGGTTGTAGCGGGCCTGCTCCTGGGGTTGCGTGCTCGCCGTCGCCGGGCGGCTCGCGGCCGGGGTGGCGAAGCGCGGCAGCGTGCGGTAGGCGTCGTAGCCATCGGGATCGTTCCAGAGCACGACCCGGGTGCCGGTGTGGAACAGCTGGCCGGCCACCACGATCTCGTCGCCGGCGCGCGGCAGCATCTCGCCAGGCTTCGGCGCCGTCGTGCAGGCTGCGACCAGCAGCAGGGAGACGAGTGGGAGAGCTTTCATCCTAGTGGGGGGCGCTGCAGGTGATGGGCGGTGACACTCTGCCAGTGCTCGGCGA
This sequence comes from uncultured candidatus Brocadiaceae bacterium, assembly GCA_964607495.1. Lineage (GTDB taxonomy): Bacteria > Planctomycetota > UBA1135 > UBA1135 > UBA2386 > CAZSKV01. Next base: position 1,563 of record CAZSKV010000010.1, on the reverse strand, counting down.
CCGCGAGGATCTTCGCTTCTTCGTAGAGCCTGCCGATCACCGTGATCGCGGTCGGCGTCCCGTCCTGGCGGAAGCCGAGCGGCAGCACCACGCAGGGGTGGCCCGTGAGGTTGGTGCAGACGAGGCTGGCGCCGGCCCCGGGCAGTGCGACCAGGGCGTCGAGCGGGGCCATGGTCGCGTGCATGTCCGCGAGCAGTTGCGTGCGCAGGCGCGCCGCGCGCAGGTACTCGACCGCCGGGATCGTGCGCGCGGTCCGGAACGTATTCGGCCAGTCGCCGGGGCCCTGTGCGTCCAGTTCGCGCAGGCCACCGCTGCGCGTCAGCTCGTCGAATGCGCACGCCCCCTCGGCGTTCAGCATCACGAGCATCGGCCGGTAGGGTGCCGCCGGCAGCCTGGTGGCGACGAGCTCGGCGCCGGCAGCGCGCAGGGCCTCCAGGAACGGCTCCTGCGCCGCCGCATTGCGGGCGGCATCCAGGTAGCCGATCCGGAACCCACGCAACGGCTGCGCGCGGCGCCATGCGAACGCCGCCTTGCGCACGCTCGGGTCCTTGCCGTCGGGGCCGCGGATCACGTCGTAGACCAACGCCAGGTCCTGCGCGTGCCGCGCGATCGCACCGACCTTGTCCATCGACCACGACAGCGGCATCGCCCCGGCCCGGCTCACGGTGCCGAAGGTCGGGCGCAGGCCGGAGACGCCACAGCGCGAGCACGGGGACACGATCGAACCCAGGGTCTCGGTGCCGAGCGCGAAGGGGACCAGACCGGCAGCCACCGCCGCGGTCGAACCGGCCGAAGAACCGCTCGAACCCTGCGCCGGGTTCCAGGGGTTCTTCGTGGTGCCGCCGAACCAGACGTCGCCCATCGCCAGCGCCCCGAGCGTGAGCTTGGCCACCAACACGGCGCCGGCCGCGCGCAGGCGCGCGAGGACGGTCGCTTCCGTGTCCCACACCTGCTCGCGGTAGGGGCGGGCGCCGAAGGTCGTGCGCGCCTGCGGCCAGGCGAAGAGGTCCTTCGCGCCATAGGGAATCCCGTGCAGGGTCGAGCGGATCCTGCCCGCGGCCAGCTCTGCATCGGCCTGGTCCGCCGCGGCCAGCGCCTGGTCGCGCAGCAGGGTGACGACACAGAGCAGGCGGGGGTCGAAGGCCTCGAGCCGCGCGAGCGCGAGTTCGGTCAGTCGGCGCGAAGTGACCTTGCGCGCGCGCAGCAGCCCGGCGAGGTTCTCGACGCTCGCGAACGCCAGGTCGAGATCGTTCGCCGGCATCGTGGGCTCGGCCGGAGCCGTCCAGACCGGTCCCGGGTCGGTGGGAGGCGGGGCCACCCCGTCGGGCAGCGGATCGAAGCGCAGGGAAGGGTGCAGATGCCAGCCGACCGGGGCCGCACGCAGGGCTGCATAGTCCGTGCGCAGCTCGCGGAGCTTTCCTTGGGCGAGTTGGCGTTCCTGCGGCTGGAACTCGATCCCGGCGAGGCGCATGGCAGCCGCCATGTCGCCGGCGAGGTCCTCGCGTGTCGCCGGCTGCGAGTCCTGGGTGGGGAGTGCCGAGAGCGCCAGGCAGCCGAGGGCCT
>CAZSKV010000009.1:0-3227 GCA_964607495.1 uncultured candidatus Brocadiaceae bacterium | reverse complement strand
AAGCCCCGACTACGCAGAACCTGACAAAGTCGTGCTAGTAGCTGAACTCCGTCACCAGCGCATACCCGACCGTCGACCCGAAGAAGAACAGCGACTCGCTGGTTCCGGTGCCGCCGAGCTGCGAGAAGAGCCGCGTCGCCTTGACCACATGCGTGGTGTCGGAGAACGGGATCGGCACGCTGCGGCCGTTCGAGTTGCAGACCTTGATCGGATCGGCGCGGCCGGCGTCCAGGCAGTGCACCTGGGTGTAGATCGTGCCGCCGCCGTAGCTGTTCGGCAGCGCGAACGCGGAGGCGCCGGCGTTGTGGTAGGAGATCGCGCCGCCCGCGTCGGTGGTGCCGATCGTGTAGGTGAAGTCCAGGCTGGTCAGCAGCGGCGAGCAGAGCCCCGGCACGCTGAAGTTCGGGTTGCTGATCCCGATCGCGCAGAGTGCGGGCACGCCGGCCGGCGCGCCAGTCAAGGTCACGTTCATCACCAGCGTGCCGCCCATGTCCGCCATCGCGACGGCGTGTGCCATCGCCGCGGTCGCGCCGCTCGCGATGCAGCCCGTGCCGGTCACGGCGCTGGTCGTGTTGGTGCGGCTCGAGGCGTCGACGTCGAGACGGGCGAAGGTGCCTCCCACCGTGTTCGCGTAGATCACCGCCTCCCAGACCAGCGAGCCGCTGCCGGTGTAGGGCCAGGGCTGGTCGAGCAGCAGGTTCATGTTCGCAGTGAAGGGCATCGGTCCGGTCGTGCTGTTCTGGCCCTGCGGGCCGAAGTTCACGACCTTGCGCGCGATCACCTTGGTGCGGGCGCCGACGTAGTTGCGCGCGAAGAAGAAGCTCGGCGTGGTCGCCTCGACGCCATGGCCCATGAAGAGCTCGAGGTCGATCGCGTTCACGCCCGTGTAGTTGACCGTGTCGCGGGCGTCCATCCGGAACGCGAGCTTCTGGATCACCTTGGCCGCGCCGCCGATGTCGCCGTGCAGCTGCATGTAGTGCGGGCAGGCGTAGTTCGCCCAGGGAAACAGGTTCTCGTTGTTCCCCTCGACGGTCGCCGCGAGCACCGGCGAGACGATCTTCTGTTGCGCGGCCGCGGTGGCGGCGAGGCAGAGCAGGAGGCAGAGAGAACGGGACGGGAGCGGGTCGCGGCGCATGGTCACCTCGGTTGGGAGGTGCAGAGCGTAGCGCGACCCGCGCCCTTTCGGACCGCGTCGGATCAGGTGCCGCTGATCATCCAGCTCAGGCAGTTCGAGAGGCCGATGCCGATCGGCGCACCGGGGCACACGACCGCGTACTGCGTGCTCAGCGTGAAGCCGCAGAAGGCCGGGTTCGGCGCGAGGCCGAGCGTGAGGCCGTGGCTGCCGCCGCAACCGGCGCCGCCGGTCGGGAAGGGGCCGAGGGCGACGAGGCCGGGCAGCGGCACGAAGATCTGGCCGCAGGCGAAGGGCACGCCGACCCCGCACGGACCGACGTTCAGCAGCAGGATCGCGCTCGCGCCGCCCGGGGCGTTGTCGAGCCGCAGCTGGAAGCCCGGGTTGCCGAGCGTCGGCTGTCCGATCATCGAGTGCGCCATCGTCGGGCAGACCGGGCAGGAGGGCGCCGTGCACGACTTGCTGGCCGCGCTCTGGTCCTTGGTGGTCGCGATGCTCGGCAGCATGCAGAGACCGATCAGCGGCTCACTGGTCACCGGATTGCGGCAGCAGGTGAACGGGTTCGCGGCGCAGGCCGTCAGGCTGTAGGTGGAGCCGACGTGCAGCAGGCCGTCGGTCGCCCAGAGCACGTTCTTGCAGCAGTCGTGGCCGAGGCCGGTGATCGGGCCGAGGGTCGTGCCCGGGCAGGAGAGGATCGGGATCTTGCAGAAGTACTGGCAGGGCGAGGTCTGCTTGGCGACGAAGACGATGTTGTTCGGCGCTCCGGTCCACATCGAGCCCGAGTAGAACACGAGGCCAGCCACGTCGTCGGTCGCGATCCCGCCGATCGTGGGATTCCCGGTCGTCACCGGCCAGGTCTGGCAGGAGCCGAGCGGCATCAGCGTGCAGCCGCTGACCTTGAACCAGCGGATGAAGTTCATCGAGTCGGAGACGAAGGGGATGCTGGCGATCTCGTTGTAGGCGAGTCCGGTCGCGACCGCGCCCGCCGGCAGCGGCAGCGGCATCGGCGGGCAGAGCGGCGCGCAGGTGCCCTGGGCGACCAGCGCGATCTGCATGCCGTTGGTGATCCAGGTCGCGCCGCGCACGGGATCGTAGGCAGTACCACCGGCGAAGGCGGGCAGCGTCGGCAGCGCGGGGATCGGCGGCAGGCAGCGCTGCGGCAAGCAGGTGCTGGTGTTGAATTCCATGAGCACCGGCAGGTTGCGGCTCAGGCCGATCAGCCCCGGAGGCGTCTGCGCGACGCCGCTGGCGGCAAGAAGGAAGGTGGCAAGCGCGAGAGGAACGAGGTTTCGCATGATGGACTCCGTGGGGGGACCACAGTGGAGTGTCATCTGGACGCGTCTGCGCCGGAACCCCCCAAAAAACCCAACACCTGCGAAGGATGGAAAGCCGAAAGCGTCGCTCCCAAACTGCTGCCTGCCCGATGCCGTCCCCGACCCGGAAACGCTCGAACCCCTTGGCCCGCCTGACCGAGGAAGACCTGCACCTCTTCAACGAGGGCACGCACCAGCGCCTCGGGGACGTGCTCGGCGCCCACCTCGAGGCGGGTGGCTGCTGGTTCGCGGTCTGGGCCCCCGATGCGCAGCGCGTCGCGGTGATCGGCGATTGGAACGGCTGGAACCGCCACGCGCACCCGCTGCTGCCGCGCGGCTCCTCGGGGCTCTGGGAGGGCTTCATCCCGGGTGTGCGCCAGGGCCAGGTCTACAAGTACCACCTCACCTCGCGGCAGCACGGCTACGAGGTCGAGAAGGCCGACCCCTGCGCCAGCTGTGCCGAAGTGCGCCCGAAGACCGGCTCCGTGGTCTGGGACCTCGATTACACCTGGCGCGACGCCGAGTGGCTGCAGGCCCGCGCGCGCCACAACACGCGCACGGCGCCGATCTCGATCTACGAGCTGCACCTGGGCTCGTGGCGGCGCAAGCCCGAAGAGGGGAACCGGCCGCTGACCTACCGCGAGCTCGCGCAGGAGCTGCCCGCGTACGTGACGGAGCTCGGCTTCACGCACGTCGAGTTCCTGCCGGTCATGGAGCATCCCTTCGACCTCTCGTGGGGCTACCAGACCACGGGCTACTTCGCGCCGACCAGCCGCTTCGGC
>CAZSKV010000008.1:0-3229 GCA_964607495.1 uncultured candidatus Brocadiaceae bacterium | reverse complement strand
CCCACGGCGATCACGCGCCCGCCGCGTGCACGGGCGCGGTGGATCGCCGCGGCCGTGGCCTCCGGCAGCACGTAGTGCTCGGCGTGCATCCGATGCTGCTCGACGTCCGTCACGCGCACCGGCGCGAACGTCCCCTCGCCGACATGCAGCGTGACGTGGGCCGTCTCGACGCCACCCGCCATCAGGCTCGCGAGCAACTCGGACGTGAAGTGCAACCCCGCGGTCGGCGCCGCGACCGCGCCCGGCTCGCGCGCGAACACCGTCTGGTAGCGCGCGCGATCGAGCGCGACCGCGTCGCCGTCGTCCCGCTCGATGTAGGGCGGAAGCGGGGCACGGCCAACGCGCTCGAGGGTCGCGGCCACGTCGCCGTCCGCGGCCTCGATGCGCAGCTGGAAGATGCCGCCCCCGAGCGCGGCGAGCGGGGTGATCCGCACGGCACCACCCTCGAACGCGATCGCCTCGCCGATCTCCAGCTTCTTCGCCGGCTTGAGATAACCACGCGCCAGATCGCCATGGCGCTCGAGGAGCAGGGTTTCGACACGGCCCCCGCTGGACCGACGGCCGATCAGTCGGTGCGGCAGGACCTTGGTGTCATTGAGCACGAGCAGGTCTCCGGGGCGCAGATACCGCAAGATCTCCCGGAAGCGCGTATGCTCGCACCTCTCGCTGCTCCGCTCGTAAACCAGCAACCGTGCCGCGTCCCGGGGCTCCGCTGGAGCCTTCGCGATCTGCGAGATGGGCAACTGGAAGTCGAAATCAGCGACCGGGAGCGGCATGCTTCTCGGCCCAGCTTCGCACGACCTGGAGGAATCGCCAACCGTAGATGAACACAGTGGAAACAGTCCTGGCCTACGCCCAGCTCGTACTGCTGCTGCCACTGGCTGTACTCGGGCTCCACCGCGGCTGGATGGTGCTGCTCTATCTGCGGCGTCGCAAGCAGCTTGCCACCAATCTGCCGGCCGCTGGCGCGACCCTGCCCACGGTCACGGTGCAGCTGCCCGTCTACAACGAACGCTACGTCGCCGCCCGCCTCGTGCAGGCAGTCGCCGATCTCGACTATCCGCCGGACCGCCTGCGCATCCAGGTGCTCGACGACTCGACGGACGACACGAGCGAGATCGTGCGGGCCTGCATCGCCACCCTGCCTGCCGGGGTGCGGATCGAGCACATCCGCCGCGGCACCAGGACCGGCTACAAGGCCGGAGCCCTGGCCGAAGGGCTGCGCCGGACCGACACCGAGCTGGTGGCGGTGTTCGACGCCGACTTCGTGCCGCCCAAGGGCCTGCTACGCCAGATGGTGCCGGCGTTCGCCGACTCCAGGATCGGCATGGTCCAGGCGCGCTGGGAACACCTGAATCCCGACTTCTCGCTGCTGACCACGTTGCAGGCCTATCTGCTCGACGGCCACTTCATCGTCGAGCACGTCGCCCGCGCGACCAGTGGCTGTTTCTTCAACTTCAACGGCACCGCGGGCCTGTTCCGCCGCGCGTGCATCGAGGACGCAGGCGGCTGGCAGCACGACACGCTGACCGAGGACATGGACCTCAGCTACCGCGCCCAGTTGCGCGGCTGGCGCTTCGTCTACCGGCCAGATCTGGTCTGCCCGGCCGAACTGCCGGTCGACATGGACGCGTTCCTCGCGCAGCAGCATCGTTGGGCCAAGGGCTCGGTGCAGACCGCGCGCAAGCTGCTGCCGACGATCTGGCGCGCCGCCGTGCCGCTGCGCACCAAGCTCGAGGCCGTGTTCCACCTGCTCGGCAACGTCGGCTTCCCGTTGCTGCTGCTGCTGATCCTCGTCGCGTTGCCATTGCAAGTCGTGCGCCTGCTCGGCAGCAGCGGCACGCCGCCGTTCATCACGTTCGTCGAAGGCTTGCCGATCCTGTTCTCCACGCTCTGCGTGATGCTCTACTACGGAGCGGCGCAGAGCGGCGTGGCGCGCCTGTCGTGGGGCCTGCTCGGCCGGCTGCCGATGGTGCTCGCGCTCGGCGCCGGCATGTGCGTGAACAACACCTCGGCCGTGGTCGAAGCCCTCGGCAGCGAACCCGGGGAGTTCCATCGCACGCCCAAGCGCGGCGCGCTGCTCGAGAGCCGCGCGATCCTCTACCGCTCGCGGCGCGGCTGGCTGCCCGTGCTCGAACTGCTGCTCGGCCTCTACGCCGGCACGACGAGCCTGCTCGCGCTCTACCTCGGCCACCACTGGACGACGCTCTTCCACGGCGTGTTCAGCCTCGGCCTGCTCTGGGTCGGCACGAAGTCGCTGCTCTGCGCACTCGCGCGCCACGAGACCGTCACCGAGTCGAACCCCGAGCCGAATCTGCAACCTGCGCCATGAGCGCGCGCGGACCAGGCCTCGCCGCGCTGCTGTTCCTGATCGTGGCATGCAACGGCGGCGGCGGCCGCGCCGCGCCGATCTCCGGTTCCGGCCTGCCACCGGAGCTCGTCTACTGCCGCACGCAGATCGGCAAGGAAGAGGCCGCGACCGACGTGTTCGCGGCGACCACCTTAGGTCTGAACGCGAAGAACCTCGGCAGCCGCGCCGGCGTCGAGCTCGGCGCCCGGATCAGCCCCGACAAGCGGCGGGTCGCGTTCGTCCGCGAGCGCAAGGCAGGTGACCCGACGACGCGCGACCTGATCGTCGCCATGGTCGACAATTCGGCCGAGGAGCTCCGGCTCACGAACGACCTGTTCCGCGACGACTCGCCGTGCTGGGCCCCGGACGGGCAGTCGTTGCTCTTCGCCTCGGCCCGCGCCGGCGCGTCCTCGCTCTGGCGCATCCAGGCCGACGGCAGCAACCTGCGCCAGGTCACGGGCGGCGAGGACTACGATCCGGACTGGATCGCAGCCGGCGATCTCGTCGTGTTCACGCGGGTCGACCGCACTCAGCCCCAGCCACGGGCCCGCCTGATGCTGATGGCGGGCAACGGCAGCGGCGAGCGCGTGCTCTCGACCGGCGGCGCGGGCACCTCGCTCACCACCGTCCCAGGCGATTTCGAAGGCGCGCTGAGCAAGGACGGCAAGCACGCGCTCTGCTCGCGCGTGCTCGCCGACGGGGTGCGCAAGCTGATGCGGATCGAGCTCGCGACCAAGGTCGAGACCTTCGTCGGCGACGGCCTCGGTGAGGACCGCTGGCCCCGGTGGGCGCCCGCCGGCGACCGGATCTTCTGTGCGCAGAGCCGGCCCCTGGCCGGCCAACCCGGACTGCGCCTGGCGGTGCTCGGCAGCGACGGCA
>CAZSKV010000007.1:0-4016 GCA_964607495.1 uncultured candidatus Brocadiaceae bacterium | reverse complement strand
CGCTCGCGGCGCACGCCGACGTCATCTCGGCCATCGGCGCTGCGCTCGGGATGATCCGCGAGACGATCGAACGCTCCTGCCTCGCGCCGGGCGAGGCGGACGTGTTGCGGATCCGCGAGGACGCAGTCGCGGCCGTGCTGCGCATGGGGGCTGCCGCCGACTCGATCGAAGTCCGCGTCGAGGTCGACTCGCGCCAGAAGCGGCTGATTGCGGTGGCCCAGGGCACGCCCGAGCTGCGGACCCGCGAGCTCGGCGCCGTGCGGCCCTCCCCGGCCGCAGTTGCCGCCGCCACCTCCGGCTTCGTGCTCGCAGGCGCAACGCAACACCTGCAGGCGTTCCGCGGCACCCGGAGCCAGACGCGCTGGCTCGGTCTCGGGCGCCGCGTGCAGACGCCGGTGCGGGTGCTCGACGCGGAGGGCATCGTGCGGCTGCGACTCGCCGATGCCGAAGTTTCGGCCACGAGCGTCGAGAAGCTGCCCGAGGCCCTGGGCCACGCGATGGCGGCAGCGACCGACTATGGCGATGCCGGGGCGCTGCTGCCGCAGGTGTTCGTGCTGGTCGGCGCGCGGATCCTCGATCTCTCCGGACTCGGCGCGATCGACCAGGTGCTGGGCATGCTGCGCGCCGACCTCGAGCACGAGCCGCGCGCGGCCGCAGCCGTGCTGCTCGTGGCCCGGCTATAGTGCCCGGCCCATGCAACAGGCGCTCGCTCTCACGGCGTTGCTGCTCGCCGGATGCGCGACGGAGCCACTGCGGAGCTTCCGGATGGAAGCTCGCTGGGTGCGGGCCGGAGAACCAGTGCGCCGGCAACTCACCCTGGGCAACGACGGCCTGGGTCAGCTCCTGATCAGCCACGCCGGATCCGGCCAGGTGCGCAGCGAGGCACCCCTGGTGTTCGCGCTCGACGAGCGGGACTTCGCCGCCGTCCGCGGCGCGCTCGTCGCCTGCCGCGAGCTGCCGCGAGCCACGTGGTCGGCATCGGCCGGCCTCGAGCTGCGCTTCGAGCTCGACGAGGGAACGCAGCGCACGGTGCACGAGGCCCGGGGCCTGCTCGAACCTCCGCTTCGACAGCTCGCGGACGCGATCGCGCTCGCCGTGACCGGAGTCCGCGCGGATCTCGCGACCCTGGCCGCTGCCGACGAGTCGACCGTGTGGCGGATGCCCCAGGGTCACACGGCCAGGGCCGCGCTCGTGCAAGCACTCGGCGATGCGCAGGCCGCGAACGGGCTCGTGCGCTTCGCCGCGCCTCTGGCCGCGGAGCTCGGCGACCGGAGCCTGGTCCCCCACCTGCGCGGCGCGTGGTCGCGGGCCAGGGACCAGGAAGAGCTCCTGCTGGTGGCGACGACGCTGCTCGCGCTCGGCGAACCCCTCGGCACCGAGGACCTCGTGCAACGCGCGCAGTCGACCGAGGCCGTCGCGTCCCTGCGGGCGCTCGGCGCACTGAATGCGGCGTTCAGCCGCGCCTATGGCCGGCCACCGTTGCCGAGCCACGATTACGTGTCGGCGGGCGATCCCCGCCCCGAGGCGGCGCAGCGCTTCCTCGCGTGGTTCCGCACCAATCGGGATCGGCTGCGCTTCGAACCGGTCACGCGCTCGTACATCATCGACGGATGACACCACGTCCACACCCGTAGAACGCGCAGTCCCGCTCCCGAGCACGCGATGCCCTACCTGGCTCCAGGCCGTGAGGATCTGAACTGGCTCCGCCACCTCGTTCTCCTCTACCGCGACCCCGGCAAGCCGTGGACCGCGGACGACCTGCTGCCGTACGTGGCCCACCTCGATCAGGATGGCCGCCCCGACGCGCCGCTCTTCGACTCGATGCTCTTCCTGTCGCCTCAGGCTGCGAACGGCCGGCACTTCTGCGCCGACATCAACCGCGGCACGACGATGAGCGGCGAGGGCGACTTCTTCGCCTGGTGCTCGCCGACGCCCGCGGCCAAGCCGGATTGGGAGACGCTGCTCGAGTTCTATCTCGGTCCCAACGGGGCCGTGCGGGCCCTGGAGGAAGCGCTGACCCGGCTGCCCCGGGCACCACAGACCCGGCGCAACGTCGTGCTCATGGTGCCCTACCCGCACGTCTCCCAACGCGCGTGGGGCGAACTCTCCGGGCGCATGCTCGACTTCTCGGTCAACGCGCAGAACCTCGAGCGGGCCACGCTCGACCGCCTGCTGGCCGTGCGCTGGTTCTGCGACGAAGTGCAGGCCCGCTTCGCGCGGCTCGGTTGCGAGCGCGTGCACCTGCTCGGGGTCTACTGGATGTACGAGAGCCTGCGCTACTCGTGGGAGATCGACGACCACTGGCTGCTCAAGGAGCTGCGGCCGCATCTGCGCGCCAAAGGGCTCGCGCTGCTGTGGATTCCGTTCTGGAGCCGTTTCAACGTCCACCAGCTCGACGACTACGAGAGCCACTACTTCGACGCCGCCTTCCTGCAGCCCAATTTCATGTTCTACCGGCGCGGCAAGACGATCGCGCAGGCGGCGCGAGCCGCGCGGCAGCGCGGCGCCGGCATTGAGATGGAGTACTACCTGCAGCTCGACGAACCGATCGCGGTCGGCGACGAGCGGCATGCGCGCTTCCGCGAGTACCTGAACGGCGGCGTGACCTACGGCTACATGCACCGCTCGGCGTGCGCTTGGTTCCTCGGGATGGACACCTTCCCACAGATGCGCCGGCACGCGGACCCGCGCGAGCGCGGGTTCTACGAGGACATCGCGCGCTTCGTAGCAGGCAGCTACCAGCCGCAGGCGAGCGGGCTGCCCCAGGCCCCGCCGGCGCGCGCGGTGCTCGCGCTCGATCTGGGCGGCACGAACCTGCGCGCGGCCCTCGTCGGCGAGGACGGGTCGATGCTGGCGCAGACCGCGCTGCCGACGCCGCGCTCACCCGAGGCCATCCTCGCGGCGATGCAGGCGATGTTGTTGCCGCTGCGCGACCGGGCCCGCGCCGAGCGCTTGCCACTGGCCGGGATCGGCGTCTCGACCGGCGGCCGGGTCGACGCCCGCACCGGGACGGTCGTGGACGCAACCGCGCTGCTGCCGGGTTGGCGCGGGATCCGTCTCGGTGAACTGCTGCGGACCGCGCTGGGCCTGCCCGTGCACGTCGACAACGACGGGCACTGCGCAGCGCTCGCCGAGCAGCGCTTCGGCGCAGGCAGGGATTGCTCGCACTTCGTGACCCTCGTGCTCGGCACCGGCCTCGGCGGCGGCATCGTCGTCGCCGACCGCCTCGTGCGCGGCGCCGCCAATGCGGCCGGCGAACTCGGCCACGTCTCGGTCGATGCGGCGGGTGAGCCCTGCGCCTGCGGCAACCGCGGCTGTGCTGAGCTCTACGTCTCGGGATCCGGCCTCGCCCGCTCGGGCAGGACCGCCCCCGAGCTCGCGGCCGCCGCGCACCGCGGCGATGCTGCAGCCCGGGGGATCCTGCGCGCAGCCGGGCAGCGGCTCGGGCTGCTGCTGGTCGACCTGCTGCACCTGCTGAACCCCGAGCGCGTGGTCCTTGCCGGCCCGGTCACGATCGGATGCGGGGACATGTTGCTGGGCCCGGCCCTCGACGTGGTCGCGCAGCAGGCACTGCCCACGGCCCGCGCCAACGCGGCGATCGTCCGCTCCACCCTCTCCGAGCCGGGACTGCTCGGGGCCGCCGCGCTGGTGCTCGAACCGCCCACGTGAGCGTCGGCGCCGGAACCGCCCCTTGTGTGCGTGACTATTCAACCATATAGTTATTTACTTCTCCAAGCGCAACTGAGGCCATGAAACACAGCATCCTCGTACTCTTCGCCGCGCCGCTCCTGGCGCTGCTCGGCGCCGGCCCCCGGCCCGAACCCTCTCCCCCGCTGCGGCTGCCGGCCGCGTTGACGCCGGCCGAGCTCGCGACCGCGCTCGCGCCGGCCACGAAGACGCCAGCGCTGGTCGACATCCGGCCGGCCTGGCAGTTCGCCGAGTACCGGATCCCGGGCAGCGTGAACCTCGCGCCCGACGCAGTCGAAGCCTGGCTGCAGCAGCAGCCCGCCGATGCC
>CAZSKV010000006.1:0-11919 GCA_964607495.1 uncultured candidatus Brocadiaceae bacterium | reverse complement strand
GGTATCACCCAGGGGCTGGAACGTGCCGGCGCTGCCGCCGAAGAGCACGACGCGACCGCGTGCGGGGTCGAAGGCCAGCGCATGGCCGGCGCGTCCGCGCGGCTTCGTCGCGGGCTGCAGGCGCTCCCAGGCCGCGCCGCTCCATTCCCAGGTGTCGTCGAGATACGTGTAGGGCTGCACCGACTCGGTGTCGGTCAGGATCGCATAGCCGCCGAAGAGCACGAGCCGGTTGCGGTCCGCGGCGAAGACCAGCGCATGGCCCATGCGCGGCGAGGGGCCGTTGCCGGCATCCATCTCGTACCAGACTTCGTTCCGCCACGGTGGCGGCGGGGTGGTGGTGGCGTCGGAACAGCCCGCCACGAGACCGAAGAGCAGGCACGCGGCGTCGATCCTGGCTCGCATGCACCCTGGTAGCCGGGGCGGGCCCCGGGCGTAACCGGTGGACCTGCCACTCCGTCGGTTCCCGCCAGCCGGCCGCGTCAGGATGGCGTCCGGCATTGGCCCCAACGCCCGCAGTGACCGGGATCCAGGGTCCGGCACGATCTGTGCTAGGCCCGGAGCGGCTGCCGCAGCGATGGGCGAAAACCCGTCGGGCGGCAGTGGTTCTTTGCACAGGAGGCCATCGCATGAAGCGCATCGTCGGCATCGATCTCGGCACCACGAATTCGGTCATCGCGGTCATGGAGGGCGGGCAGCCCACGGTGATCGCCAATGCGGAAGGCGCGCGCACGACGCCCTCGGTCGTCGCCATCACCAAGGAAGGGGAACGGCTCGTGGGGGCGGTCGCCAAGCGGCAGGCGGTGCTGAACCCCGAGGCGACGATCTACTCGAGCAAGCGCTTCATCGGGCGGAACTTCGGCGAGGTCGGGGACGAGATCAAGCACGTGCCCTACCGCGTCGTCTCGGACGCGCAGGGCAAGGCGCGCTTCCTCGTGCAGGGCCAGCAGACGGCGCCCGAGGAGGTCGGCGCGCAGATCTTGCGCAAGCTCGCGGAAGATGCCTCCAGCCATGTCGGCGAGAAGATCACGGACGCGGTGATCACGGTCCCGGCCTACTTCAACGATGCGCAACGCCAGGCGACCAAGGACGCCGGCAAGATCGCCGGCCTCAACGTGCTGCGCGTGATCAACGAGCCGACAGCGGCCGCGCTCGCTTTCGGCTTCGACGAGAAGCACAAGGCGCAGACGATCCTGGTCTTCGACCTGGGTGGCGGCACCTTTGACGTCTCGATCCTCGATCTCGGCGATGGCGTGTGCGAGGTCAAGGCCACCGCGGGCGACACCCACCTCGGCGGCGACGACTTCGACAAGGCGATCGTCGAGTGGCTGCTCGAGGGCTTCCGCAAGGAGCACGGCGTCGACCTGCGGCAGGACCGCCAGGCCCTGCAGCGGCTGACCGAGGCCGCGGAGCGCGCCAAGTGCGAGCTGAGCGCGGCGATGTCCACGACGATCAGCCTGCCGTTCCTGCACGGAGCCGGCACGGCGCCCAAGCACCTGAGCGTGACGCTGACCCGGGCCCGGTTCGAGGAGCTGTGTGCGCATCTCGTGCAGCGCTGCATGCAGCCGGTCGAGCGGGCGCTGGCCGACGCCAGGCTGACGGCGGCCGACCTCGACGAAGTGCTGCTGGTGGGCGGATCGACCCGGATCCCGGCCGTGCAGGAGCTGGTCAGGAAGCTGACCGGTGGCAAGCAGCCGAACATGTCGGTCAATCCCGACGAGGCAGTGGCGCTCGGCGCTGCCGTGCAGGGTGCGATCCTCTCCGGCGAGGTCAAGGACGTGCTGCTCCTCGATGTCACGCCGCTCTCGCTCGGGGTCGAGACCATGGGCGGCGTGATGACGAAGCTCATCGAGCGCAATACCACGATCCCGACGCGCAAGAGCGAGGTGTTCTCGACCGCCCAGGACGACCAGCCGGCGGTCGACGTGGTGGTGCTGCAGGGCGAGCGCCAGATGGCGCGCGACAACCGTGTGCTCGGCACGGTCAAGCTCGAGGGGATCCGTCCCGCTCCGCGCGGCACGGCCCAGATCGAGGTCACGTTCGACATCGACGCCAACGGCATCCTCGCGGTCACCGCCCGCGACAAGGACACGGGCAAGGAGCAGAAGGTCTCGATCTCGGGCTCGACCAACCTCGGGAAGCAGGAGGTCGAGCGGATGGTGCGCGAGGCCACACAGAATGCGCAGGAGGACCAGGAGCGGCGTGCGGCCGCGGACGCGCGCAACACGCTGGATGCCGCCGGCTACGTGCTGCAGCAGCGGCTCAAGGCCCTCGGTGCCGAGGCTGCCGCAGCCGATCGCGCGCGTGGCGACCAGCTGGTGGCCGACGCCAGGCGGATGGTCCAGGACCTTGCACCGCTCGCGGCCGTGCGCGAGAAGACTGCCGAGATCGAAGAACTCACGCGTCGGCTCGCAGCGGCGGCGAAGAGCCCACCGCGCAACGGCGAGGCCATCGACGCCGAGTTCCGGAGCGAATGACCATGGCTGTGAAGTTCAAGGACTACTACGAGGTGCTGGGCGTGGCGCGCGACGCGACGCCGGAAGCGATCCAGAAGGCGTTCCGCGCGCTCGCGCGCAAGCACCACCCTGACGTCAGCAAGGAGCGCGGGGCCGAGGAGCGGTTCAAGGAGCTCAACGAGGCCTACGAGGTGCTGCGGGATCCGGAGAAGCGCAAACGCTACGACCACCTGGGTGCGAACTGGCGGCAAGGCCAGGAGTTCCAGCCGCCGCCGGGGTGGGAGCAGCAGTTCGGCGGCGACGGCGTGCACTTCGAGTTCCACGGCGACGGCGGCGGCTTCTCCGACTTCTTCCAGTCGCTCTTCGGTGGCGGCATGGGCCAGGCGTTCGGGCGGACGCAGCGGCGCACCCGCGGCCGGCGCGCCCCGGACTTCGAGATGGAAGCAGAACCGATGGAGGACGCGGTCGAGATCGGCCTCGACCTCACGCCCTGGGACGCGGCGCTGGGCTGCGAGGCCAGGGTGCCGACGCCGACGCGGCCGGTGGTCATGAAGATCCCACCCGGCACCTCGAGCGGCCAGAAGCTGCGTCTGCGGGGCATGGGCCACCACGGCGGCGATGCCTACGTGGTCGTGCGCATCGTCGTCCCGGCGCAGCTCACCCCGCGGGAACGTGAATTGCTGGAAGCGCTGCGCCGCGAGTCGCGGTTCCGCCCCGGCCCGAAGACCTGATGCGAACCCGAACAGGAGCCAAGCCATGATCGATCCCAACAAGCTGACCCAGAAGTCCCAGGAAGCGCTCGCCGCGGCGCAGCAGCAGGCGGTCGAGTGGGGCCACCAGGAAGTCGACGGCGAGCACCTGCTGCTCGCGCTCCTGCAACAGGAGGACGGCCTCGCGCCGCGCATCCTCAAGCGCATGGACGTGCCGGTCGACACGCTGACCGGCGCGCTCGAGCAGGAGCTGCGCAAGCGGCCCAAGGTCTCGGGTCCCGGGTTCGAGGCGGGCAAGGTCTACCTGACCCAGCGCCTGTCCAAGATCCTGGTGGAGGCGGAGAAGACCAGCAAGCGCATGAAGGACGAGTACGTGTCGATCGAGCACATGCTGCTGGCCATCGTCGAGGAGGGGAGTGCGAGCGGAGCCGGGCGGGTGCTCAAGCAGTTCGGCGTCGACACCGCGCGGCTGCTGAACGCGCTCAAGGAAGTGCGTGGCGGTCAGCGCGTGCAGAGCGCGAACCCCGAAGCGACCTACGAGGCGCTCGAACGCTACGGCCGCGACCTCGTGCAGGCCGCGAAGCAGGGCAAGCTCGACCCGGTCATCGGCCGTGACGAGGAGATCCGGCGCGTGATCCGCATCCTGTCGCGCAAGACCAAGAACAACCCGGTGCTGATCGGCGAGCCGGGCGTCGGCAAGACCGCGATCGCCGAGGGGCTCGCGCAGCGCATCGTGCGCGGGGACGTGCCGGAGGGCCTCAAGGACAAGACCGTGTTCGCGCTCGACATGGGCTCCTTGGTCGCGGGGGCCAAGTACCGCGGCGAGTTCGAGGAACGGCTCAAGGCCGTGCTCAACGAAGTCAAGCAGAGCGAGGGCCGGATCCTGCTCTTCATCGACGAGCTGCATACGATCGTCGGCGCCGGCAAGGCCGAAGGCGCGATGGACGCCGGCAACATGCTGAAGCCGATGCTCGCGCGCGGCGAGCTGCACTGCATCGGCGCGACGACCCTCGACGAGTACCGCAAGCACATCGAGAAGGACGCGGCGCTCGAACGGCGCTTCCAGCCGGTGCTCGTCGAGCAGCCGAATGTCGAGGACACGATCTCGATCCTGCGCGGCCTCAAGGAGCGCTTCGAGGTCCACCACGGCGTACGCATCCAGGACGGCGCGCTGGTCGCGGCCGCGACCCTGTCCCAGCGCTACATCACCGACCGCTTCCTGCCCGACAAGGCGATCGACCTGGTCGACGAGGCCTGTGCGATGATCCGCACCGAGATCGACTCGCTGCCCGCCGAGCTCGACGCGGTGCAGCGGCGCGCGCTGCAGCTCGAGATCGAGGAGAGGGCGCTCGCGAAGGAGAAGGACGCGGCGAGCACGAAGCGGCTCGAGGATCTGCGCAAGGAGCTGCAGGACCTGCGCTCCCAGGTCTCGGGCATGAAGGCGCAGTACGACGCCGAGAAGGGCGCGATCGGCAAGTTGCAGGGACTGCGCACCGAGCTCGAGCAGGCGCGGCGCGATCTCGAGCAGGCGCAGCGCAAGTACGACCACAACAAGGCCGCGGAACTGCAGTATGGCCGGATCCCCGAGCTCGAGAAGCGCTTGCAGGAGGAGCACAAGGCCCTGACCGGCAAGCAGGGCGGCAAGCGCCTGCTGCGCGAGGAGGTGACCGACGAGGAGATCGCGGCGATCGTCGCGCGCTGGAGCGGCATCCCGGTCACGCGCCTGGTCGAAGGCGAACGCGAGAAGCTGTTGAAGCTCGACGAGATCCTGCACCGCCGCGTCGTCGGCCAGGACGAGGCCGTGCAACTGGTCGCCGACGCGGTGATCCGGGCCCGTTCGGGCATCAAGGATCCGCGGCGTCCGATCGGCTCGTTCCTGTTCCTCGGTCCGACCGGCGTCGGCAAGACCGAGTTGTCGAAGACCCTCGCCGAGTCGCTCTTCGACTCCGAGGACAACCTCGTGCGCATCGACATGTCGGAGTACATGGAGAAGCACGCCGTGTCGCGCCTGATCGGCGCCCCGCCCGGCTACGTCGGCTACGAGGAGGGCGGACAGCTGACCGAGGCCGTACGGCGCAAGCCGTACTCGGTGATCCTGTTCGACGAGATCGAGAAGGCGCACCACGACGTGTTCCACGTGCTGTTGCAGATCCTCGACGACGGGCGGGTGACCGACGCGCAGGGCCGCACGGTCGACTTCAAGAACACCGTGATCATCCTGACGAGCAACATCGGCGCGCCGCATCTGCTCGAAGGCATCACGAAGGACGGCAGAATCCGCGAATCCGCGCGCGATCAGGTGCTCGCCGAGCTGCGCACGCACTTCCGGCCCGAGTTCCTGAACCGCATCGACGAGGTCGTGTTGTTCAAGCCGCTGCAGCAGCAGGAGATCGCCCGGATCGTCGAGATCCTGCTCGACCAGCTGCGCAAGCGCCTCGCCGATCGGCGGATCACGCTCGAGCTCACCGCGGCTGCCAACGCGCACGTCGCGGTGGCCGGCTACGACCCGGTGTTCGGCGCCCGGCCGCTCAAGCGCTACCTGCAGCGTGAGCTCGAGACGCGGCTCGGGCGGGCGCTGCTGGCCGGCAAGGTCGCGGACGGCAGCCACGTGGTCGTCGATTGCAGCGACGGGCACCTCGACCTCAGCGTGCGCGAAGCCGCGCGGGTCTGAGCCGCGCCGGGCCCGCGCGCCGCCTCCGGCTTGCATCCGGGGGCGGCGGGGCGATGCTCGCGGCGATGACGCCTGCCGGCCGTTGCGCAGTCCTCTTCGTCTGCACGGGCAACTACTGCCGTTCCCCGACCGCCGAGGCCGTGTTCGCGGCGCTCGTCGCCGCGCAGCAGCTGGCCGACCGGATCCACGTCGATTCGGCCGGCACGCACGACTACCACGTCGACGAACCGCCCGACCCACGCACGCAGGCGCATGCCCGCCGGCGCGGCTACGAGCTCGCGCATCTGCGTGGCCGTCAGCTCGAGGCGCGCGACTTCGAGCACTTCGACCTTATCCTGGTCATGGACCAGGCGAACCTCGCGGACCTGCGCGTGCGCTTCCCGGACCATCCGGCGCACAAGGTGCGGTACTTCCTCGAATGGGCGCCCGAGACCGGGCGCCAGGAAGTGCCCGACCCGTACTACGGCGAGGCCCGGGATTTCGAGCTCGTGCTCGACCTGGTCGAGGCCGGGGCGCGCGGACTGCTCGCCCACCTGCGGTCGTGAGGCCGCCCGGCGGTCGGCTCAGCCGAGCGCAGCCAGCGCCTTCTGGTAGTTCGGTTCGTTGGCGATCTCGGCCACGAGCTCGGTGTGTGCGACCTTGCCGGTCTTGTCGATCACGACGATCGCCCGCGCAAAGAGGCCGGCGAGCGGGCCGTCCTGGATCGTGACGCCGTAGTCCTTGCCGAAGGGCGAGCCGCGGAAGTCCGAGAGCGTCAGCACCTTCTCGATGCCTTCGGCGCCGCAGAAGCGTTTGTGCGCGAACGGCAGGTCCTTCGAGATGCAGAGCACGACCGTGTCGTGCAGTTTGCTGGCTTCCTGGTTGAACTTGCGCACCGAGAGCGCACAGGTCGGCGTGTCGATGCTCGGGAACACGTTGAGCACCACGCGCTTGCCCGCGAAGTCCTGCAGCGCGGCGGTCGCGAGATCGGTCTTGACGAGAGAGAAGCCCGGGGCGGCCGCGCCGGCCTTCGGCAGGTCGCCGATGGTGGTCACGGGGTTGCCCTTGAGAGTGATCTTGGCCATGCCCGGATCGTGGCGCGCGGCCGCCGGGATTCCAGTCAGGTCTCGGCGTGCAGACCCACGACCGCGCCCTGGCGCACGTCCTGCACGAAGGTCACCGGTCCGTCGTTCACGAGCTCGACCTGCATGTCGGCGGCGAACTTGCCGGTCGCGACCGGCAGGCCCAGGGCACGCAGCTTCGCGACGTAGAGGTCGCACAGGCGCTCGGCAGTGGCCGGGTCGGCAGCGGCCGTGAAGCTCGGGCGATTCCCCTTCACCAGCGAGCCGGCCAGCGTGAACTGGGAGACCACGAGCACGCTGCCTCCGACCTCGGCCAGCGTCAGGTCCATCGGCGTCCTGCCGGGGAAGAAGCGCAGTCCGACGAGCTTGCGCGCGCCGACTTCGACCTCGGTGTCGCGGTCGCCGACCTCGATGCAGAGCAGCACGAGGGCGCCCTTGCCGATCTCTCCGACGACCGCACCCTCGACTCGTACCGCGGCCCGGAGCACCCGCTGGATCACGCTGCGCATGTCGCGAAGCCAACCTTGGCTCAGGGCAGCACGAACTCGCGCTCGTCCGGCCGCACGGTCAGCACCGGGCAGGGGGCCTTGCGCACCACCTTCTCGGCCGTGCTGCCGAGCAGGACGTGCTTGACGCCGGAATAGCCGTGCGTCCCCATCACGATCATGTCGGCCTCGAACTCGCGGGCGGCGGCGATCACCTCGAGGAAGGGCCGGCCCTCGCGCACGAAGGTGCGCGACTGCAGCGGTGGAGGCAGCTCCTGCTCCTGCAGCTTCACGAGGTGCTGGCGGACGGCCTGCTTGAGCTCCTCCTCGATCGGCGGCATCGCCACCGGGCCGACGCCGAAACTGACCGGGTAGAGCGGCAGCTCGACGACGTGCAGCAGCAACACCTCGGCGCCGTGGACACGGCCGAACTCCGCGGCATAGCGCAGGGCTTTCTTGCTGTGCTCCGAAAAGTCGGTCGGGACGAGGATCCGGCGCAGCTTGATCATGGGGTCTCCATCATACGCGGCCCACGAACCACCACGGCTCGGCGTGGTGCCCGCACAATGGGCAAGGGGCGGCGGATCCGGGGGATCCGCCGCCCCTGCTGGCAGGCGAGACGACCCTCACTCCGTGCGAACCTTGACTTTCGCTGCAGGAGTGGGCTCCACCTTGGGAATCGTCAGGGTCAGCACGCCCTTCTTGTAGACAGCCTCGATCGAATCGGTGCGGAGACCGGTCGGGAGGGCGATCGAGCGCTGGAAGGAGCCGTACTGACGTTCCACACGGTGCCAGTCCTTCTCTTTCTTCTCCTCCTCGAACTTCTTCTCACCGGAGATCACGAGCTGATTGCCCATGACCTGCACGTTGATCTCCTTCTCGTCCATCCCCGGGACCTCGAGGGCTACACTGAAGGCCTTCTCGTTCTCGGAGATGTTCAAGGGGAGGGCGGGCCCTTTGTGGAACACTTCCGGGAGATGTTCCGCAACCAAGGGCTCGTCATTGAAGAAACGGTCGAAGAAAGAAACAAACGGGTCGCTGCGTCTGCCGATGGGAAACGCGCGCCGGAAAGGGGCCAGATTCATGTGCACCTCCGTGCGAGCTGGTGATCGGGACTCGGACAGACGGAGAACGCCGGGGGCCAGGCGCTGTTTCAGCGCGCACTTCGCGCAAACGGGAGCCCGGCCCCGCCCTGGTTTCAGCTCCCGGCGCCGAGCAGCGCCCGGTTCGGATCGGTCGCGAACCCGGACCAGAGCGCGGTGAACGCCGCGCGAGCCATGCGGCTGCGGCGCTGCAACAGCGCCAGGCCTGCGGCCAAGGCCAGATCCTCGTCATCGTGCAGCGGCAGGCGATCGGGCAGATCGCGGCGGGCCGTGGCGGCATCGTTGCAGGTTCCGAGCAGGCTCTGCGCCTTCGCCAGGGTCTTCGCCAGGTCCGTGACCTCGTCCGGCAGCAGCTCCTGCGCGAACTCGAGCGCATAGCGCAGGCGCTTGAGCACGATGCGCAGGCGATGCAACACCGGCGGGGGCGTTGCGGGCCGGATCGCGTCGCCGAGCGCGAACCCCTTGACGGCCAGCTTGCGGAGCCGCCGGCGCACGAAGGCCGCGGCATCGGGCGTCGCGGCGACATCCTGCAGCGCGGCGAGCAGGCGGCGCTGCGCCGTGCCCCAGGCGCGCAGGCGCGCCGGCTGCCGCAGGTGCTCGAGCAGGCGTTCGCGGGCTTCGGCGCGATGCACCTGCAATGTGGTCACCACCGCATCGAAGCCCGGCCAGAGCTGGGCAGGGACTTCGCCGCGCACCTCGGCGAGTTCGGCGCGGTGCACGTCCAGGTCGCGCACCTGGCCGAGGACCTCCGCGGTGCGGCCGATGCAGCGTGCAACCCTGCGCCCGCGCTTGCGCAGCAACTTGCCGGCGAGCCGCAGTGCCGAGCGCAGTTTGCGGCAGGCCACCCGCATCTTGTGCACGGCTTCCGGATCGGCGCCCGTGCGCACCAGGACTTCGCGGCGCTGTACCGCGAGCCAGCGGCCTTGCAGCAGGGCCGCGAGCGCATCCCGTGTCGTGGCGCCCGCAGGCATTCGCTCCGCCTCCGCGAGCGGCGCCCGGACCCGACCAGCGAGCGCGAGCACGCGACGCAGTTTGTCGATGCCCGACGCCTCGCCGCCAAGGGCCCGCTGCAGCCGCTCGGCCAGCGCGCGTGCCGGTTCGGCGGCCGCGGCCTCGCCCTCGATCTCGAGCTCGTGGAAATCGCCATGGGCCGACGTGACGGAGTCGGCGGCGAGCTCGAGCATCGCGCCCGTCTCCCGGCAAGCCAGGCTCCAGGTGTGTCGCTCGGTCTCCAGTTCCGCGAGCAGCTCGAGTCCGTCGGCGTAGAGATAGGGTTCGACCCGGTCGCGCAGCACGGTCGGCAGCTCGTCGGCGGCCCGTGGCGGACCGCCTTGCGCCCAGGCCACCTCGATCTCGGGCCGTTCGTGCAGATCGCCCTTGGTGGTGCCGACGCACTTCCAGGTCAGCACCGCCGCGTCCGGTGTCGTGCGCAGGCGCAGGCTCACGCCCGCTGCCACGAGGGCGCCCCCCGGGCTGTCGAGATAGCGATCCTGCTGTCGGGTCCGCGCGCTGCCGCGGCACACGAAGCCGCTCGCGTGGATTGCGGCCTCGACCTGCGCCGGGTCGATCGGACCAGGGACGAGCAGCTTCCGTTCGCACTCGACGCTGGCCGTGTCCGCTGCGGTGCCACTGGACATGGTCCGTGGGAGTCTAGCGCCATCCGGCGCGCCCGGGCGCTTCAGCGCGCGACGTGGATCTCGAGACCGAACACCTCGAGGAACATGCGGCCCTTCTGTTCCACGGACCAGCTCTCGAGGGCGATGCTGCGCGGTCCTTCGGGAGCGAGCTCGAGTGTCAGTTCGACCGCGCGCTTGCCGACCTTGGCCTTGAGTGCCTTGACCTTGGCCAGGTGCTCACGGTCGAGCGCGTCACCGACGCGCAGCAGGGCTGCGAGCTTGGCGACGCGCACGCGGTCCTTGCGTGGCAGTTTCGCGATCTCCTCGTGCGTGCGATCCGGGTGCGCGCGCCGATGGTAGCGCGCGACCAGGGCGACGATCTCGCGCTCCTCCTCGGACAGGCCGACGAGGTCGCTCTCGCGGATCAGGTAGTAGCTGTGCTTGTGATGCCGCTGGTTGCTCACGTAGGCGCCGACGTCGTGCAACAACGCGGCGCACTCGAGCAGGATCCGATCCTCGGCGTCGAGACCGTGCAGTTCCCGCGTCTGGTCGAAGAGCTGCAGCGAGAGCTCCCGCGTGCGCGCCGCATGCTGCTCGTCGAGCTGGTACTTGCGGCCCAACGCGGCGCAGGCCGACAACACGGTCTCCCGGTGGTCGATCGCGCGGAAGGCCCACAGGTGTCCGGCGGCGACCTCGCTGAGCAGGCCGTCGCGCAGCCCGGTGCGCGGCACGATCACCGTGTCGACCTTGGCGGCCTTGCCGAGCCGGTAGTAGACGACGGCCGCAGGGAGGATCGTGTCGGCCCGGTCCGAGCGCAGGTCGAAGCTGCGCATCCGGTCGGCATGCGAGAGCACGGCGAGCTTCTTCGTCCAGTCGGAGAGCGTCGCCAACGGCAGCGCGTCGAGGCCCGCGATCTTGACGGCCTTGCCCTCCTTTTGGATCAGGTCCGCGAGCGTCTCGATGTTGCCCCCGGTGGCGACATAGCGCTGGATCGCCCCCTTGCCG
The DNA here is from genome assembly GCA_964607495.1 of uncultured candidatus Brocadiaceae bacterium. Classification (GTDB taxonomy): domain Bacteria; phylum Planctomycetota; class UBA1135; order UBA1135; family UBA2386; genus CAZSKV01. Next base: position 815 of record CAZSKV010000006.1, on the reverse strand, counting down.
AAGCGATCCCGCAGGCGTCCCTCGAGCGAGTTCACGTACTGGTCGAGCAGGTCCAGGAAGGGTCCGCGCTGTTCGGTTTCCCCGGCGGCCGACAGGGCTTGCATCAGGCGCAGCGCGCCGAGCGGGTAGCTCTCGGCCGAGACGACCTGGCCGTCCTCGACCAGGGTGACTTCGACGCTGCCGCCGCCGAGATCGACGAGCATCGACTTGCCCTTGCTCATGTCGAGCTTGCGCCGGACCGCCACGGAGAGCAGCCATGCCTCCTCGGACCCGCTGATGACCTCGACCTTGATCCCGGTGGCGGCCTCGATGCGCTCCAGGAACACGTCGCGGTTGTTGGCCTCGCGCGTGGCCGAGGTCGCGATCGCGCGGATGTGGCGGACCTGGTGTTCGTCGCAGAGCTGCTTGAAGCGGATCATCGCCGCGACCGCGGCTTCGATCGCGCTCTCGGGGATCGCGCCCGCCAGGAACACGTCCTGGCCCAGGCGCACCGACACCCGCTCCTGGTGCACGGTGCGCGGTTCGGTCCCCGGGGGATCGATCTCGACGATCTGCGTGCGGATCGCGTTCGATCCCATGTCCACGACGCCGTAGCGCCCTGGCTTCTGGTACGTGCGGTCGCTCGAACCCATCGCTGCAGACGATGGCGCGACCGCGCCCCGATTGCCAGCGCCCTAGGAGTCTGCGTCACGGGACTCGTTCGCGCGGAACGCGCGTCTCTTCGCCCATCTTCGCGCGACCGAATCTATGCAACTCATCCAGAGTTGCCGCCGATTCGGCCGCTCGAACCTGGACAAACATCCGCGCATTGCGCG
>CAZSKV010000005.1:0-3063 GCA_964607495.1 uncultured candidatus Brocadiaceae bacterium | reverse complement strand
CGGCTGCTGCTCGACCAGGCCCTGGCCGACGGGGCGCGCGGCATCGATCTCGAGCAGTGGGAGACCTGGACGCCGACGCCGCGGCCCACGATCGAGCTCGTGATCCGCTCGTGCCACGCGCTCGATGCCATGCCGGAAGATCTGCCGCGCCTGCGCGACGAGCTGCTGGCCCTCGGCGGCCAGATCGCCAAGCTCGCGGTGCGGCTCGACGACATGGCCGCGGCCGGCCCGCTCCTCGACCTGCTCGCGAGCACGGACCAGCAGACCGCGCCGACGGCCGCGTTCGGCGTCGGCCCGGCGGCGATGCCGACCCGCGTGCTCGCGTGCATGCTCGGTGCCCCGCTCGCCTATGCCAGCCTCGGCGCCGGCACGGAGACCGCGCCCGGCCAGATCTCCCTCGAAGAGGTGACCGGCGTCTACGACCTGCGCGCGCTCTCCGGCACCACGATGCTCTTCGGTCTGCTCGGCAACCCGGCGCGCCACTCGCTCTCGCCCTGGTTGCACAACCGCGCGTTCCGCTGGCTAGGCCTCGACGCGGTCTACCTGCCCTTCGAGACCGCCGACCCGGCGCGCCTGCTCGCGGCGCTGCCGCGGCGGCGCCTGCGCGGCCTGTCGGTGACCGCGCCGTTCAAGGAGGTGATGCTCAAGCGCTGTCACCAGCTCGATCCGGCCGCGGCCCGGGTGCAGGCCGTCAACACGCTGGTGTTCGCGGCCCACGGCGTGGTCGCGGGATACAACACCGACGTCGCGGGCGTGCGCGGCGCGCTGCTGCGCGCCGGCCTCGCGCCGGCCGTGACCCCGGTGCCGGCGGCGGTGCTCGGCACCGGCGGCGGCGCGCGGGCGGCGGTGGTCGCGTTGCAGGAGCTCGGCTTCGCGGTCAGCGTGCTCGGCCGCAACGTGGAGCGCGTCCGCGAGTTCGCGCAGACCGTCGGCGCGGCGCTCGCGCCGCTCGATGCGCGCGTGCTCACGATGCTGCAGCCGCGCGTGGTCGTGCACGCGACGCCCTGCGGCTCGGCCGCCGCCCCCGAGCAGCCGGCGCGGCTCTTGCCGGAATGGGTGCCCGAGCGCGGCACCTTCGTGCTCGACATGGTCTACCGCCCGGCCGAGACGCAGCTGCTGCGGGATGCCCGCGCGGCCGGGGCGGTCGCCGTCAGCGGCTTCGAGATGTTCCTGACCCAGGCCGCCGAACAGGCCCTGCTCTTCACCGGCCGCCGGCCTGGCGAGGACCTGCTGCGGCGTTTCGTGGCCGGATCATGAGCGACCTGCGGCACGGCCTGGTGCTCGTGGGCATGCGCGGCGCCGGCAAGACCACGCTCGGGGCCCTGCTCGCGGCGCAGCTGCGCTGGCCCTTCGCCGACACCGACGTCCTGTTGGCCGCCGCCGTCGGGGAGGACGCCGGGAGCCATCTGGCCCGGGTGGGTGAGGCGGCTTTCCGTGCCAGGGAGGAGCAGATCACCAGGGCCGCCCTTGCCGAGGAGGGTCCGCAGGTGCTCGCGCTGGGCGGCGGGGCGGTGCTGAGCCCGCACGTGCGGCGGCATCTGCTGACCTCGGGCCATGGCAGGGTGCTCCTGCTCGCGCCCCTGCCGGTGCTCGCGGCGCGGATCGCCGCGGCGGAGGTCGCGCGCCCGCCCCTGACCGCGTTGCCGCGCGCGCAGGAGCTCGAGCTCCTCTGGCAGCAGCGCCGTTTTTTTTATCACGAAGTGGCCGAGTTGACGGTGGACACGGGCGCGACGAATGCCGATGAGTGCTGCAGACAGGTTCTGCAGCAATTCGGGCTCCTGGCACGGTGATCGGAATACCGCGGTACGTCTCCTGGCTCGCGCTCGCGTCGCTCCTGGCGGCCACGGCCCTCGCTCAATCCGTGCCGGACGAGCTCGACCGCCTGCGCGACGACCTCGCGCAACCCGGACCCGAGGGCCGCAGCCGGCGTGAGCTCGCGATCGAGCGCCTGCTCGGGCGCGCCGAGGTGCGCGCGCACGAGATCCTCGTGCAGACCCTGCAGCGCGGCGACGACGCCGATCGCACGAGCCGCACGATCCACCGCGAGCTGGCCAAGAAGCTCGCGAACCCCGCCGACCCCGCGTTCGGCCAGGCCGCAGGCAAGGGCCGCACCGCGTTGCTGCGGCTCTACGGCCGCACCTGGTTGCAGCACGCGGCCGGGGCCGAGGCCGAGCAACTCGCGGCCCTGGCCCGCGAATGCCTGATCGTGCTGCGGCCGCTCGAGCGCTTCGAGATCGTGCAGGAGCTGCTGCTGGCCGAGCCCGACGCCAGCAAGGGCTTCGTGCTCACCGGCGCCAGCGAGTGCCGCGACCTCGGCCTCGCACCGCTCGTGGCCGAATACCTCGAGCACCCCCAGCACGGCGTGGTGGCGGCCCGGGCCCTGCAACGCCTGCTCTTCGCGCCCAGGCTCGCGACCCGCGCCGACTTCGAGCGCTGGCAGCGGGAGCACGACGGCACGACCTACATCGACCTCGCCGAGCGGGCGGCCCGCCGCGGCCTCGCCGCCAGCGAGGACCTGCAGCTCCAGTCGCTGCAGCGCCTGCTCGCCGCGCGCCTCGAGCTGCTCGACCTGCTGCTGGCCGCGGTCCCGACCGATTGGGCCCAGGTGCGCAAGTGGGCGCTCGAGGTCGAACCCAACGAGCTGCGCGCCCCCTGCCTCACGCGCGTGAAGGAACGCATGCTCGCGCGGGAGCGCGAGCTGCTGCCGTCGCCGGTCCGCCTCGATCTCGTGGCCGAGTTGCAGCGCCGGCTCGAGGCCGAGAGCGATCCCCTGCACCAGGCCCTGCTGATCGAGACCAGCGCCCTGCTCGTGCACCAGCCGGATGGCGAGGTCTGGCAGAAGGTCCTCGCGCGCACGCTGGTCGCCCTCGAGCACAAGGAGCCCGCCGTGCGCGTGGGCGCACTCGCTGCGCTCGCGCGGCATCCGACGCTCGAGGTGCAGGAGCGCGTGCTGCGTGCCCTGCGCCTCGCGCTCGACGCCAGCTCGGCCGAGGTCGCGGCCGCGGCGCTGCAGGCGCTCGCGAGCAAGGGCTGGCGCGCCCCGGCCGCCGCGGCCGCGCAGGC
>CAZSKV010000004.1:0-3967 GCA_964607495.1 uncultured candidatus Brocadiaceae bacterium | reverse complement strand
CTGCCGGTCGGCTTCACTTCGATGATCGCGTCGGGCCAGAGCTGCCCGGAGATCAGCAGCGCCGGATCGCGGCCGGCAGCGATCGCCGCCGATTGCGACTTCAGCTCCCAGGCGATGAACATCACGTTGCCGTTCGGCAGGCGCGTGGCGTCGTGGTGCTGGACCTGGGTCGGGCTCGACCACGTGTAGCTCCAGACCACCTGGTCCTGCCAGTCGATCTCCTCGATCACGCCGCCGTTGCCACCGATCGGGAATGCGGGATTGTTCACGCGGCCGGCACGCAGCAAGTTGCCGTTCGGCAGCAGCTGCGCGGACAGACCGGGCGCATAGGCGCTGGTCCAGGTGTGCACGAGGCGGCCGCGCGGATCGATGAGATACGTGAGCTTCCAGTTCATCGGGCTGAAGAGCGTGTAGCCGTCGAACGAGCCAGCCTCACGTTGCAGGAGGCCGACCGTGCGTGGCACCGTCGCGCCCGAGCGCTCGATCACGTAGCCCGGGAGCAGCGTCGATTGCGGTGCGTCCGCCCAGGTCTTGACGCGGCCGGTGCCGCCGCCGAAGTGCAACCGGTCGGGCCCGGTGCTGTCGTCCGGCTGGCCGGGTGCCCAGTTGGTGAAGCCGAAGGTCTCCAGTTCGGCCCAGGTCCAGCCGCCGCCCGGCTCGAGCGAGGACGGCAGTTGGAGGCCACCGGTCCACGGGCCGTTCTCCAGGGACCACACATTGAAGAAGTCGACCACCGAGAACACGAAGTCGTTCTCCGCAGCCGAAGTCAGCGTGACCAGGTAGCCGCCGGCCGCGTTTGCGGCGACGTGCGCGGCATCCCAGGTGATGCCGCCGGGTACGGAGACGGCCTCGTACCAGTGCGTGGTGCCGTCGGGATGGGACCAAGGGACGCCCTGCGCCGGCGCGAGCGACGCGAGCAGGACGAGCGGCGCGAGCGCGCGGGACCAGGCCATGACGTGAGTACGAACCCCAGCAACCTCGGGTGATTTCATCGATGCGTTCTCTCCAACGAGCGGCAGCTTGGGGCAGGCCGAGGGCGGGGCGACTTGTGCCGGGTGCAGGGCCCGGGGACGCGCGCGGTGTCCCGGAATTGTCGCGGGGCACGCGCGGTGCGCGGGCGATGACTTCAGCGGCGCGCTGCCGTGGCCCGGTCGATCAACTCGGCGAGCGTCGGCGCGTGGTAGTCCGCTTTCGCGCGCCGCTCCTCGAGGAACGCGAGGCCCTCGCCGCCACGCTCGATCCGCGCCAGGCTGCCGGCTGCCTGCACCGCGAGGTCGATGTCCTGGACGGATGCGCGAATCCGCGCGCGCAGCGCGCGGACCACCTCGGGTTGCGCGAACGCGCCGAGCGCCGCGGCGGCCGCGCAACGCTGGTCGGCATCGGCCGCGTCGAGCCGCGCGAGCAGGTGCGGGAGCGTGGGCTCGAGTCCGAGCGCGCCGAGGGCCAGGATCGCGGTCGCCGCGGTGGCCGGATCGGCGAGCAGCGCGAGCACCTGCGTGGCGAAGGGCCGGGCCGGAGCGCCGAGCGCCTGCACGACCTCGAGCGCGTGCTGGCGCAGATAGGTCTCGGTGGCGGCCAGCGCGAGGTGCAGCAGCGGCGCGGCGGCGGTGCCAACGCGCGCGAGCACGAAGCGCGCATCGTCGACGTTGCGCAGCTGGAAGCCATCGGTGTCGAGCAGGTGCCGCGCGAGGCGGGCCGCGAGCTGCGCCTGCTGTCCGGGCGTGGCGGCGACCGTGACCAGCGGGGACGCCGTGGTCCGCCACGCGACCTCGAGGGCGGCGAGCTGCTCGCGCAGCTGCGCCCAGCTCGGCGCGTCGGGCACCTTCTGGCCGGCAGCCTGCAGCAGGGCCACCGCGCCCTGGCCGGCCTCGTCCGCGAGGTCCGCGCTGCCGAACGCGGCGCCGATGTCCGCGAGGCCGGCGCCATTGCCGAGATGCGCGAGCGCGAGCCCGAGCCAGAGCCGCACGCGCGGGTCCTTCTCGTACTTGAGGCGCAGGACCAGCGCCGGGACCGCGCCGAGTGCCTTGCGTTCGGCGAGCTGCCAGACTGCGGCCGCGCGCACCGCGGCGTCGGCATCCTGGAGCAGGGCTTCCACGCCGAAGGGCGCGTCCGGACTCTCGGCGAGCGTCCGTTCGGCGCGCGTGCGCAGCCGGGCATCGGCCGGTGTGCTGCCGCAGACGATCTGCGCGAGGTCGAGCAACTCCGCGCGCCGGGCCGCGTCGGGTGCGGCGGGGCCGGAAGCGGCGATCTGCTCGATCTCCTGGCGCACCGCGCGCAGCACGAGCGGCGGCAGGGGCGGCGCCGGCGCCTGCCGCGCGCAGCCGCAGGCGAGCACACCGAGCGCGACGACGCCCGCGGCGCGCTTCATGGCAGCACCAGGCTCTGCTCGACGAGCAGCGTGCTGGCCGGATCGGTGTCGCTCGCGTAGGGATTCAGCCGGTACCAGAGGCGCACCTCGGCGCGGGCGGCGCCGGCGGGGACCGGCACGCGGAGGGTCTTGGTCGCGCCGGCCGGCAGTTGCGTGTTCTCGCCGGGTTCGTCGCGGTAGGGCTGCCGGAAGCGGTAGAGCGCGGTCCAGGCCCCGGGCTCGCCCGTGGCCGGCACGAAGCGCGCGAGCACGTCGACCGCGCGGTGCCGCTCTTCGGTCGGCAGGTTGTGGCCGGCGCCGGTGTTGGTGACTGCGACCACGAGCTCGCCGCCGGTGCAGGCGAGCTCGAGGCGCGGCGCCGCGCGCAGCATCGCCGGAGCGTGCGCGCCGGGGAACGCGTGCGAGCGGCCGCGGCGCGCGACGCCGGCGCGCGGGGCCTGCGGCATGTGGCAGTCGTTGCAGTGGCCGCCCTCGGCCGCGAAGCGCGAAGCGCGGAACTGATCGGTGGTCTGGTGCTGGTTGTGGCAGCTCTCGCAGAGCAATACCCCCGTGAAGGCCGGCTCGGCGCGCGGCTGGCACGGTGCGGTGGGCGCCGCGTTGCGGCTCACGAGACCGCCGTCGGCGCCGAGGTGGCAGGTCAGGCAGTCGACGCCCTCATCGGGACGCGTGAGTCGCGGCAGCGTGCGCTTGCCGAGGCCGATCTCGAACACCGGGCGCGGCAGGTGGCAGGCCTGACACTCCTTGTTGCGGAAGTCCTCGCTGAGCTTGCGCACCTCGGGATTCAGGAACGCGATCTGGTGGTGCGAGCCGTGCCACTCGTTCCAGACCTCGGCATGGCACGCGCGGCATTGCGCCGAGGACTGCCAGCGGCGGGCGCCGGCCGGTGTGCTGCCCCCCGAGCCGCCGAGCGCGAAGAGGCCATAGCCGAGTGCGGCCGCGAGGCCGAGCGCGAGCGCGATCCGCAGCGCCGGCTTCATGCCGGCCGCTCGCGGTCGGCCGGGAGCAGCCGCGCGGGTTCGCGCACGCGCAACCAGAGCTCGTCCCCGACGCGCGGCGCCTGCGCGCAGGCGACGCGCAGCGTGCGGCCGGCCACGACCACGACCGCGAGCGCGCCCAGGGCGGCATGCTCGGTGCGCACGACCGTGGCCTTGTGCGGCGAGCAACCGGCGGCGCAGCTCTCGACGTCGCCCGGAAGCAGCACGAGGTCGAGCGGGCCGCGGCCCGCCGCTGGCGCCGCGAACGTACCGAGCGGCGTCAGCACCCGGCCGTTGCCGTCGCGCGTGGCCGGCAGGCAGGTCGCGCGGCCGACGAACGCCGCGGCGTAGGCCGTACGCGGCCGCGCGAGCAGCTCCGCCGCGGGTCCGGCCTCGACCAGCTGGCCGTTGCGCAGCACGACCAGGTCGTCGGCCATCGCCAGGGCTTCGTCGCGGTCGTGGGTCACGAGCACGAGCGTCAGCCCGCGTGCGCGCGCGAGTTCGCGCACCAGCAGCGCGAGCTCGTCGCGCAGGTGCACGTCGACCGAGTGCAGTGGCTCGTCGAGCAGGAGCAGCTTCGGCGCATGCGCGAGCGCGCGCGCGAGCGCGAGCCGCTGGCCCTCGC
>CAZSKV010000003.1:0-2290 GCA_964607495.1 uncultured candidatus Brocadiaceae bacterium | reverse complement strand
GACCTCGAGCACGCGGCCCTGCACCTTGGAGTAGAGGGTCACCTGGTGCTCGGACTCCAGGAACCCGGTGGTCTCGATCTCGCGGCGCACCTTGCGCACCTCGACCTGCTGGGTGCGCACGAGCGGCGGACGCTCACGCCTGGCCTTCTGGTCGGCGGTCTGGGTGATCGAGGCCTTCGGCGAACACGCGGCGAGCGCGAGCAGGCAGAGGATCGGAGCGGCGAGCGGTTGGTGATTCACTGGGGCGGGAGCGGGCTTCGTTCCGGAGCGCGCAGGCGGCAAACTACGCGCTCGCACTCCGGTTGGATAGTTCATGGCAGGATTGGTCTCGTTGTCGCAGGCGCAGGAACTGGTCTGGTCACGTGCATGCGTGTTGCCGGTGGTCGAGCACGTACCGCTGCTGGCAGCGCTGCATCGCCATGCTGCCGCGGAATACGCCACGGACGGCCCGTGGCCCACGACCGACCGTTCGGCGATGGACGGCTTCGCGGTGGTCGCCGGGGCCGGCGGACTCGCGGCCGGCACGGTCCTGCCGGTCGTCGGGGAGAGCCTCGCGGGGCATCCCTTCGACCGCGCGCTCGGGCCGCGGGAAGCCATCCGCATCATGACCGGCGCCGTGGTGCCGGCGGGCGCCGACGCGGTCGTGCCGGTCGAACAGACCTCCGGCTACGCGGGCGCGGAGGTCACGCTGCAGGCGGCCGTCGCGCGTGGCGCCAACATCCGGCCGTGCGGCAGCGAGCTCGCCGCGGCCACGGTCGTCGTGACCAAGGGCCAGCGTTTGCGCGCCGCCGAGATCGGCGTGCTCGCGGTCCTCGGCATCGCCGAGATCGCGGTCGTGCGCCGGCCGCGCGTCGCGATCCTGTCGACCGGCGACGAGGTCGTGCCGCTGCGGCAGACTCCGGCCAGCCACCAGGTGCGCGACTCGAACTCCTGGGCGCTGGCCGCGCAGGTGCTTGAGGCCGGCGGCGAACCGATCCAGCTCGGCATCGCCGGCGACGAAGCCGGCGTCACGCGCCGGATGCTCGCCGCCGGACTCGCCGACGCCGACGTGTTGCTGAGCATCGGCGGCATCTCCGAGGGCACCCACGATCTCGTGCAACAGGAGCTGGAGGCGCTCGGCGTCGCGCAGGTGTTCCACGGCATCGCCCTCAAGCCGGGCAAGCCGACGTTCTTCGGCATGGCTGCGGGTGGGAACGGGCCGCGGTTCGTGTTCGGCCTGCCGGGCAACCCGGCCTCGTGCTTCACGGTATTCGATCTGCTGGTCGCGCCCCTGCTCGCGCGCCTGCAGGGCGCCGCAGCAGCGTCCGCACCCGGGCAGGCGCGTCTGGCCGGACCGGCGTTCCGGACCAACCCGCGCCTGCAGGCGATCCCCGCCCGGATCACCGTCGATGCGCAAGGTCTGCTGCAGGCCCGGCTCGCGGCGCCGCGGTCGTCGGGCGATCCCTTCAGCCTCCTGCCGGCAACCGGCTATGCGCTGGTGCCGCCGGCCGCCGACGCAGCGAGCACACCGGCCGCGCCGGTCTGCTTCTACGGCGGCGGGCCGCAGCCCAGATGAGCTGGCGCCGGGTCGCGCTCGCATCCGTGGCGCTGGCTGCGGCCACGCCGCCGGCCTGGTTTCCGGGTGCCGAGTGGCTGGTGCTGGTCGGACTGGCAGCGTTCTACTCCTTGGCGGCGGGCCGCGGTGCCTACCGCAGCGCGTATCTGGTCGGGTGCGTGCACATGGCGGCGTTCTCGTTCTCGCTGCGCCACGTGTTCTGGAGCGGCTATGTGGCCACTGCGCTGCTCGGGGCTGTCTACTACGTGCTCACGATCGGCTGGACCCGGGCCCTGTGCCGCCGCGTGGGGGGACCGGTGGCCTTCGGCCTGGCGACCGCCGGCACCGCCTGGCTGCGCGCGAACCTGCCCGAGATCCCGTATCCCCACGGGCAGGTCGGCCATGCGCTCTGGCAGTGGCCGCTGCTGCTCGGCCCGGTGCAGGCGGGGGGCGAGTGCCTGCAGAACGCGCTCGTCGCCGCCCTGGCGGCGGCGCTCGTCGATCTGTTCCGGGCGTGGCGTGTCGCCACGCCGACCCCGGCCGCCGCAGCCAGGATGCTGGCGGGGATCGTGCTGGTCTGGGCCGCCACCTCGCTCGTGTTCCTCGGCTACGAACCCGCACCCGGCCGCCTCGGGATCCTGGCGGTCGAGCCCGGCCTGATGCCGCGCTTCCAGCACGGACCCGGCTATGCGCAGGTCCTGCACGAACGGCTGGTCGAGCCGACCGAGCGGGCCTGCGCCGAGCAGGCTCCCGCCC
>CAZSKV010000002.1:0-5026 GCA_964607495.1 uncultured candidatus Brocadiaceae bacterium | reverse complement strand
CAGGTCGAGATCGACCTTGCAGCGGCTCGCGATCGCGCCCGTGTTCGTGAGCGCATCCGGCAGATCGGCGAAGAGCTGCGCCATCTCGGCACGCGTCTTGAACCAGAGCTGCCGCGAACTCATCCGGAACCGGTTCTGGTCGGTGACCACGCTGCCGTTGCTGATGCAGAGCAGGATGTCCTGTGCGATCCAGTCCTCCTGGCGCAGGTAGTGGACGTCGTTGGTGGCCACCAGCGGGATGCCGAGTTCGCTCGCGAGCCGCTGCAGGCCGTCGGCAGCCCGCTTCTGCAGCTCCGACTCGTTGCGCTGGATCTCGAGGAAGTAGTTCGCCTCGCCGACGAGTTCGCGCATCTCGGCCGCGGCACGCCGCGCACCCTCGTAGTCGTGCGCCAGCAGCTTCTGCTGCACTTCCCCGGTCAGCGGTCCGGACAGCACGATCAGCCCCTCGCGGTGCTCGGCCAGGATCTCGCGGTCGATGCGCGGGCGGTAGTAGAAGCCCTCGACGTGGGCGCGGGTGGCCAGCTTGCACAGGTTCTGCCACCCGCGGTGGTTCTCCGCCAGGAGGGTCAGGCCCCAGGTCGCGTTCTCGGCGCCGGTCGTCCGCTCGAGCCGGCTCTTGCCGGCGCAGTAGGCGGCCATGCCGAGCAGCGGCTTGATGCCGGCCTTCTTGCACTCCCTGACCTGCTCGATCGCACCGAAGAGATTGCCGTAGTCCGTGATCGCGAGCGCCGGCTGCTCGTCCGCCTTCGCGGCCTGCACGAGCTCCTCGATCAACCCGCTCGCCTGGAGCAGCGAGTAGTGCGAGTGGACACGCAGATGGCAGAAATCGGCCGGCACAGCCCATCATCCTGCCGAGCCCGGGCAGCGCGCGCCATATGGCTGCGGCGCGCCGCCGCACGGGTCGGGGGGGCTGCGCCCCGGGCTCAGCGGGCGCTGGCGAGCTTCGCGCTGCCGCTGATCAGCCCGAGCCGCTTGCCGGCGGCCTCGAACACGGCGAGGGCCCGATCCAGCTGCTCGTCGGTGTGCGTCGCCATGTAACTCGTGCGGATCAGGTCCATCCCGGCGGGCACCGCGGGTCCGGTGACGGGGTTCGTGAACACGCCGCCCTCGAACAGCGCCTTCCAGAACAGGAACATCTGCGTCTGGTCGCCGATGATCACCGGGATGATCGCGGTCTCGGAGGGCCCGACCTGGAAGCCGAGGCTCTTCAGTCCGTCGCGCATCTTGCGCGCGTTCCGCATCAGGCGCTCGCGGAGCCCAGGCTCGCGCTCGAGCACGTCGAGCGCGGCAAGGGCCGCCGCGGCCGCGCTGGCCGGGATCGCGGCCGAGAAGATCAGGGACCGCGCGTGGTGCTTGACGTAGTGGATCACGGACTCGGGCCCGGCCACGAACCCGCCCAGGCTCGCGAAGCTCTTGCTGAAGGTGCCGACGATCAGGTCGACCTGGTCCTCGACACCCAGCACTTCCGCCGCGCCTCGGCCGTGCGCACCGCAGACTCCGACCGAGTGGGCTTCGTCGACCAGTACCTGGGCTTTGTACTGCCTGGCAAGGCGCGTGACCGACTGCAGGTCGGCGAGGTTGCCGAGCATCGAGTAGGCGCCGTCGACGATCACGAGCTTGCCCTGGAAGCCCTCCTGGGTCGCGCGCTGCAGATGGCGCTCCAGGTCGTGCATGTCGTTGTGCCGGAACTTGCGGACCTCGGCGAAGCTCAGGCGGCAGCCGTCCACGATCGAGGCATGGTCGTCCCGGTCGATGATCGCGACGTCGTTCTTGCCGCACAGGGCCGAGATCACGCCGAGATTGGTCTGGAACCCGGTCGAGAACACGAGCGCCGCCTCGCGCTTCAGGAAGCGTGCGAGGCGCCGTTCGAGCTCTTCGTGCAGTTCGAGCGTGCCATTCAGGAAGCGCGACCCGGTCGGCGAGGTGCCGTATTGCTCGATCGCCTTGCGGGCGGCCTCCATCACGTGCGGATGATGGGTCAGGCCGAGGTAATTGTTGCTGCCGATCATCACCAGCCGGCGCCCGTCGATCTCCACCTCCGTCCCCTAGCTTCTCGCGATCGGGATGAAGTAGGGGTACATACCCGCCGCTTGGATTTCCTTGGCGCGGGTGAAGTTATGGCACTTCTGAAACAGGTCCACGAGGTCGTAGGCGTTGCGGAGCGGCGGATCGGGCTGGAAGTGGCGCAGATGCTAGATGTGAAGGCCGGGGGGGACAAACGGATTCTCGGCCCGTGACGGCTGCTGGCCGGATCCTCCTGACCGGCGCGACCGGATTCATCGGCCGCCGCCTGTTGCGGTCGCTGCTCGCCGATGGCATTCCGCCCGATGGACTGTCCTGCCTGGTCCGGGATCCCAGCCAGCTGGCGGAGTTCGGTCTGCCGGCCGCTGCGATCGTGCAAGGTTCCCTGGCCGATCGCGTGGCGCTGGATCGGGCGACGGCGGCCGTCCGCGTGACCTGCCACCTGGCCGGCGCGATCAAGGCCTTCTCGCGCGCCGAGTTCCTGGCTGCCAACGCGCAAGGGACCGCGAACCTGATCGCAGCTCTCGAGGCCAACGCGCCGCGCTCGCGCCTCGTGCTGGTTTCTTCACTCGCGGCGGCAGGGCCGAGTGTCGACGGCAGCGGCAGCGCCGCGCCGCCGGAGCGCTGCCGGCCGGTGTCCGAGTACGGGGAGAGCAAGCGGCAGGGTGAGCTGCAACTGGAGGGTGCGCAGACCCTGGAGTGGCTCGTGCTGCGTCCGCCGCTCGTGTACGGCCCGGGCGACAGCGCCACGCGCCTGCTCTTCCGTCAGGCGCTCGCGCCCTTCGTGCCCGTGCCGCGGCCACCGCGTCCGCTCTCGATCATCCATGTCGACGATGTCGTGGCCGCAGTGCGGCTTGCAGCCGCCGGCACGGCCGCGCGCGTGTTCCTGCCGCTGGATGGGCCGGAACGCCTCGACACGGACGTGCTGATGCGGATGCTGGCTGCCGCCTGCGGCCGGCGCGCCCGGCTCGTGCCGCTTCCGCTCTGGCTCGGCCGCTGCGGCGCCTGGATTGCCGAGGGGTACTGTCGCCTGCGCGGGCGCCCCGGGATCTTCAGCCGCGACAAGTTGCGCGAAGTGGCGGCCACCGGCTGGGTGGCCGACGGCGGGCCGGTGCGGCGTGCCCTCGGGTTCGCGCCGGCGATCGGGCCGGCGGCCGGCTTCGCGGCCGTGGCAAGTACCGAGGGGTTCGCGGCCACGGTCCCACTTTCGCCACCGGTGTCATGAAGATGAAGCTGCTGCTGCTCGCACTCGGGGCCTACCTGCTGATCGTCGTCCTGGTCTATCTCTTCCAGGACCAGCTCGTGTTCCCGGGCAGTGGGCGCGGCAAGGGCGTTCGTCTCGAACTGCCTGCCGGCGTCCAGGTCGAGACCCGGCGTCTGCACGACGGCAGCGAGGTGCGCTATGCCGTGGCCGACCCGACCGGAGGGGCGCAGGGCCTGTTGCTGTTCTTCCTCGGCAACTTCGAGGATCTGCGCTCGGGCGTGACCTGGGCCGCGGCCTTCGCGCGGCTCGGCTTCGCGGTCGTGGTGCCCGAGTACCCGACCTACGGCGACAGCACGGGACGGGTCGGAGTCGCCCCGTTCCTGGCCGCCGCGGAACAGGCCGCCGAGTTCGCGCAGCAGCGGGCGGCGCGGCTCGGCGTCCCGTTCGCCGTCGGCGGCATCTCGCTCGGCTCGTTCTCGGCGACGCACGTGGCGACCTTCGGCAAGGCTTCGCAGCTGCTCCTGCTGGCGCCCCTGACCTCGGTGGCCGAAGTCGCGCAGCGCCAGTACTGGTTCCTGCCGGTGCCCTGGCTGCTGCGCCATCGCTTCGACAATCTCGGCAAGGTGAAGGCCGTGCGGGCCCGCGCACTCGTCGTGCACGGCGAGCACGACACCATCGTGCCGCCTGAGTGCGGCAAGCGCCTCGCCGCGGCGCTCGGCGCCCGATTCGAGCTGGCGCCCGGCCACGATCACAACGACCTCTTCTTCGTGCTCGGCGAGCCGCTCGGAGCACGCATCCGTGAGCACCTCCTTGGGCGGTGAGCGCCGGACGGTCGCGGCGCTGACCGCGATCGTGCTCGCGGCCACCGGCTTCGCGATCTGGCAGCGCGTCCTCGGCGCGGAACCGGATGCGAGCGTGCGCCTGCGCGACGATGCCTACTACTACTTCGCGTTCGCGGAGCACGTGGCGTCCGGGGCGGGGCCGTGCGTCTCCGCGGGGGTTCCGACCAGTGGTGTGCACTGGCTCTGGGCCTGGCTGCTCGCCGGTGGATGTTGGCTGCTGCCCGGCATCCCGGTCGTGGGTCTCGCCACGACCCTCGGGCTCGTGCTCCACGCGGCGACCGCGGGCCTCCTCGCGCGATGTGGCGGGGCCCTGCTCGGGCTGCTCTACCTCGGCAACCCGTTCCTGCTGCACGAGGCGATGAACGGTCAGGAGACCGCGCTCGCCTGCCTTGGCTGCCTCGTGCTGCTGCTGGCGGCGCCGGGCGGCGGAACCGGGTTCGTGATCGCGAGCATGGCAACGGTGTTCGCGCGCAGCGATCTGGCGATCTTCGTAGTCGCGCTGGCGCTGTGGCGTCACGGTCTGCACCCCCGGGCCGCCCTGGCGCCGGTCTGCAGCATCGGGCTCGTGCTGGGGACCGATCTGCTGGTCACCGGGCGCTGGTTCCAGGACGCGGGGACCCCTCTGCCCTGGCTGTTCTGGCAGGACTTCCTCGCCGGCGATCCGGGTGGCAGCGAATGGCTGCACAAGCTCTGGTGGCAGCTGCGGCCGTGCCTCTTCGGCTTCCCGTTCATGACCGTGTCGACGCTCGCCGGCGCCGTGCTGATCGCAGTGGCCTGGCCGGCCCGTTGGTCCGGGAGGTGGCGGTTCGCGCCGCTGGCCATCGTCGGCCTCGGCACGCTGCTCGGCGCCCGTGACTGGGAACCCGCGCTGCTCGGGGCGCTCCTGATCGCCATCCTCCCTGCGTCCCAACTCGGCTGGGCGCCTGCGGTCCTGCTCGCGGCCGTGGCCCTGGCGGCC
>CAZSKV010000001.1:0-5996 GCA_964607495.1 uncultured candidatus Brocadiaceae bacterium | reverse complement strand
TCGTTGACCAGGCCCAGCAGGTGCCGGTCCGAGGGCAGGATGCAGTGGTAGAAGCGGTCCCAGTAGAACTCGGGGAACTTGCAGGCGACCGAGAGGCCGCCGACCTCGCTCTGCGACTCGAGCACGCGCACCTGCACGCCTTCGCGCGCGAGGAACCAGGCGGTCGCCAGGCCGGTGATGCCACCGCCGATCACGAGTGCTTTCATCGCGCGCGCGGCAGGGGGAGCACGAGAGTCCTGGCGCACTTCTCGCAGGGGAAGCTGCCCGTCGTCGGGAGCTCCTGCGTGGCCGCGAGCTTCAGGACCGGGTGGCCGCAGCGGCAGACGAGACCACGCGGCCGCGCCGGGTTGCCGATCACCAGCGCGTGCGCCGGCACGTCACGGGTCACGACGCTGGCCATGCCGACCATCGCGAACTCGCCGATCGTGACCCCGGGGCCGATGACGGCGCCGGCGCCGATCGTGACGCCGCGCCGGACGGTCGTGTGCAGCGTCTCCTCGTTGGGGTCCGAACTCAGGAGATCCTGCAGCTCCGGATCGGCAGCGCGCGGGAAGCGGTCGTTCGTGAACACGGTGTGGGCCGAGATCATCACGCCGTCCTCGAGCGTGACGCCGGCGCAGACGTAGACCACGGCGTTCAGCTTGCAGAGGTCGCCGATCTGCACGTCGTAGGCGACGTAGGTCTTCTCGCCGATGATGCACTTCTTGCCGATGCGCGCGTTCTTGCGGATGTGCACGCCGTCCCACACCGAGGAACCGGGGCCGATCGTGACGCCGTCCTCGATCAGTGCCGTCGGGTGCACGCGGACCTGCGGGAACCGTTCGCCACTCATGTGCCGACCTCGATCCAGCGCCGGTCCACCGCGGAGCGGTAGGCGGCGTCGATCACGCGCACCGACCAGAGCGCGTCCTCGGCCGTGATGACCGGTGGCTCGAGCCCGAGCAGCGTGCGCGCGAAGTTGCGCAGCTGATTCTGGAACGCGCGCTTCTTGTCGTAGCCGTTGCCGAAGGTGGTCCAGTCCTTGTCGCCTTCGAGCTTGTAGCGCGAGCTCTTCCAGCCGACCTCGAGCGCGCCCTTGCTGCCGAAGAGCCGCACGTACGCCGGGACCTCCTTGTGCACGCTCCACGAGAGATCGACCGTGCCGACCACGCCCGACCTGGTCTCGAACAGGATGCGCGCCGTGTCCTCGACCTCGACCGCCTGGATGCGGCGCGCGAACTGGGCCTGGATGCGGTCGATGCCGCCGCAGAGGTAGCGGGCGACGTCGACCGAGTGCGAGCCGTTGTCGATCAGCACGCCGCCGCCGGCGACCTGGCGCACGCTGTTCCAGCGCCTGGTCATGTCGACGCGCGAGCAGAACACGTTCTCGAAGATCAGGGGTTCGCCGATCAGGCCATCCTCGAGATGGCGCCGCGCCTGGACCATGTCGTCGACGTAGCGGAACTTGGACCCCATCATCAGCATGCGGCCGGAGCTGGCGGCGGCCATGACCATCCGCTCGGCTGCGGCCGGAGTCGGCGCTAGCGGCTTCTCGCAGAGCAGATGCACGCCGGCCCGCAGCAGCTTGAGCGCGAGCTCCTCGTGCGTCGACGGCGGCGTCATCAGGAGCGCGGCGTGCGGCTTGTGCTCGCGCAGCAGCGTGTCGACGTCGGCGACGGCGGGCACGCCGTAGGTGCGGCTCACCGCTTCACGGCGGCCGGCGTCGACGTCGACCGCGGCGGAGAGCACCAGCTCCTCGATCCCGGCGAGGGCAGACAGGTAGGCCGAAGCGATGCCGCCGCAGCCGATCGCGGCGAGGCGGATCGGAGTCGAGGACGGGGTCATCGGGCTCTCACCTGCGTGGGCGTCAGCCTGGCTGCCTCCTCGCGGATCACGCTGGCCACGAAGCGCACGTGCTCGGGAGTGTAGAGCTCGTTGATCGGCAGCACGATCACGCGGTCGAGCGCCTGCAGCGTACCCGGGTAGTCGGCGCGCTTGCAGACCGGCTGGGGCCGCACCGTCCCGTCGGCAAGGCGCAGCGGCAGCGCCGATACCGGCGAAGCGTTCCAGTCGTGGAACAGCTGGCACTCGAAGGCCGGCTTCTGGATGTAGCGCGGCACGCAGAACACGCCGCGCTCCTTCATGCGCTTGCCGAGCTCGACCGCGCCGCCCTGCACGAGTGCGGGGTCGACCATGATCGCGTACTTCCACCAGACGTGCTGGACGCCCGCGGGCGCTCCGGGCAGCGTCACGCCGGGGAGCCCGGCGAGGGCGGCGTGCAGCTGATCCGCGACCTCGCGGCGGCGCTGCACGACCCATTCGACCTTGTCGAGCTGGGCCAGGGCCACGGCGCCCTGCAACTCGGTCAGGCGGTAGTTCAAGGCCGGGAAGTAGTGGTCGGGCTTCGGATCGCCGTAGCCCCAGGCCTTGTTGACGAACAGGAACACGCGGCGCGCGAGCTGGTCGTCGTTGGTCAGCACGATGCCACCCTCTCCGGTGGTCATGTGCTTGCCCTGCTGCATCGAGAAGGCGGCGATGTGCCCGAACGTGCCGACGCGGCCCTCCTTGGTCGCGGCGAAGAACGCCTGCGCACAGTCCTCGATGACCAGGAGCCCGTGCTTGCGTGCCAGCTCGAGGATCGGGGGCATCTCGCACGGCAGGCCGAAGAGGTGCGTGACGACGATCACCTTGGTCTTCTTCGTGAGCTTGGCGGCGAGCGTGGCGGCGGTGACGTTCAGCGTGACCGGATCGACGTCCGCGAACACCGGGATCGCGCCCTCGTAGAAGATCGGCGTGAGGGCGCCCATGTCGGTGATCGGCGTCGTGACCACCTCGTCACCCGCCTTCAACCCGAGCGCGGCGAGCGCACAGTGGACGGCCGCCGAGCCCGAGGAACAGGCGATCGCGTGCTTGGTGCCGTAGCGCTGCGCGAACTCCTTCTCGAACCGGGTCACGAACGTGCCCTTCGTCGAGTTCAGCGTGCCGCTGCGGATCGCGCGCGCCGCCATCTGGATCTCGTGCTCGCCGAGGTCGCGTCCGGTCCAGTCCCCGTCGGAGGGCAGCGCCATCGTCGCGGGGGCGGCCGGCTTCGCCGCCGCTGGTGGGGGGGCGACCGGCTGGCTCGCGGCGCGCAGGATCGCGACGATCCGCTCGGCGGTCCGGCCATCGCCGTAGGGGTGCTGCCAGCGCCGGTTCGCGGCCAGCACCTGGCCGATCGCGCGCTCCACGGCCGAGGTCGCGACCCCGGCGATCAGGTTGCCGCCGGCATCGACGGTCTCAGGGCGTTCCGTGCTGGTGCGCAGCGTCACGCATGGCGTGCCGAGGATCGAGGCCTCCTCCTGCACGCCGCCGGAATCGGTCAGCACGATCCTGGCCTCGCGCTGCAAGACCAGGCTCTCGGTGAGGCCGATCGGTTCGAGCGGGCGGATCGCCTCCGGCAGCGCGATCCCGTGCTGCTGCAGCACCTTCTGCGTGCGCGGATGCACGGGGAAGAGCACCGTGAGCCGCGCGGCGGCCGCGCCGCGCTGGACGCCCTCGAGCAGCCCGCGCAGGGTCGCCGGGTCGTCGACGTTCTCCTCGCGGTGCAGCGTCAGGTAGGCGAAGTGCTTCGGCCGCACGTCGTAGCGGCGCAGCAGCGCGGCGGCGTCTCCGGCCTTGGCGAGCTGGCCGGCCACCGCATCGGCGATCGTGTTGCCGACCACGTGGACCGCGCCGCCGGCGCCGTTCTCGCGCCGCAGGATCTCCCGCTGCAGCTCCGTCGGACAGAAGAGCCAGTCGGAGAGCGCGTCGACCTGGATGCGATTCAGCTCCTCGGGCATCCGCCGGTCGTAGGAGCGCAAGCCGGCTTCGACGTGGGCGACCCGGAGGCCGCGCTTCTTCGCGGCGAGGGCGCCGGCGAGCGTCGAGTTCGTGTCGCCCTGGACGACCACCACGCACGGGCCGCAGGCGGCCAGCGCCTCGTCGAGGCCCAGCAGCATGCGCGCGAGCTGCTGCGCGGGCGGTTGCGAACCGACCCCGAGGTGGTGATCCGGGGCTGGCAGGCCGAGTTCGGCGAAGAAGCGTCCGTCCATGCCCTCGCTGTGGTGCTGGCCGGTGTGGATCAGCTTGCAGGGCAGTCCGGCGCGCCTCGCCGCAGCCAGGACCGGAGCCAGCTTGATGATCTCTGGCCGGGTGCCGAGGACGAACGCGAAACAGGGCTGCTGAGAAGACTCGTTGGGCATGACTCGAACGCTGTTTGCCAGGAGAGAGCGAGAGCGCCTGATCCAGGACACGACCCGACCAGGCAGGCAGGTGCGGCAGGCGGCTTGGTGGTGAAGGGTATCAGGCTCTGATCGGCCGGCCACCAGCCTGATCTGCTGCGTTCGGGGGTCGAGGCGTCCGGGCCGCGAGGCTCCGCTCCCGCGGCCTGCGCGCGACGCTGCGATGCCGCCGGCGCCATCTTGCGCCGACCTCGCTACGATCCCCCGCGCATGGGACGTCGCGACGGATCGCAGTACTGGCTCGAGCCGGACGAGATCGAGACCTTCCGGCAGCAGGGCTGGGTGCACCTGCGCGGCGTGCTGGCCGCGGCGGAACTCGCACCGATCGCGGCCACGGTCGACCGGTTCCTGCGCCGCGAGATCGCGGTGCCGGGCAAGGACTTCTGCGACATGACCGGGCAGTACGGCACCGATCCGTCGCACTATGCGATCCTCAACGTGATGTTGCCGCGCCGCTATCACCCCGCGTGGCAGGGCAACCTCTACGAGCTGCGCGCCAGCTCGATCGCGCGGCAGCTGCACGGCGCCGACATGACGCTCGACTACGACCAGCTGCTCGCGAAGCGGCCGTTCGATCAGGGTGCGGTGTTCCACTGGCACCAGGACCAGGCCTACTGGGTCGCGACCCGGGACCAGCGGACCGCGACCTGCTGGCTCGCGGTGGATGCGAGCACGCGGCAGAACGGCTGCATGCGCTTCGTTTCCGGGTCGCACCGCGAGCCGCTGCGACCGCACCGGCCCCTGCACGGGGACCGCGCTCGCTCGCACACGCTGCTCTGCGAGGTCGACGAGACCAGGGACACGGTGACCCATGCCGAGCTGGCGCCGGGCGACATCACCGTCCACAACGAGGGCGTGATCCACGGTTCGGGCGGCAATTCCGCGGACAGTTGGCGGCGTGCCTACATCGTGGCATTCCGGACCGAGGCCACGGTGCGCGAGGAACGCGCGCGCGGCTTCACGCATTCGCACAACGACGCCGCCGAAGTCCTCACCAAGGTCAAGGCTCTCGACGATCCATGAGTGATACCCCTCGGTCACGGCGTGGCTTCCTGGTCGCAGTCACGGCCCTGCTCGGCGCGATCCCGCTCCTCGGCGGGCTGCTCACGATGCTGCGCGCCGCGCTGGCGCCGGCCCGCACCGACCGGCCCGCGCGGCTGCCGTTGTGCCGCCTCGAGCAGGTGCCGGACGACGACGTGCTCGTGCGCTCGCTCTCGTACCAGATGCGGCGCGGCCCGGCGGTCGAGTCGGTCGCCAGCGTCGTGTTCGTGACCCGGGATCCGGTGAGCAGGGAGGTGCTGGCCCTGTCCGGGGAGTGCACGCACCTGCACTGCCCGGTGCAGAAGAACCCGGCCTGGAAGCGTGGGTCGACGCTGCCGCCCCTCGCCTGCCCCTGCCACGGCGGGAAGTTCGCGCGCGACGGCCAGGTGCTCGACGGGCCGCCTCCGCATCCGCTCCGCCGTCTGCGCCTCGAAGTGCCGGCGGATCCGAAGGACATGATCCACGTGATCGGCAGCTGAATGCGCGCCCTGGTGGACTTCCTCGAGAGCCGGCTCGGCCTCGTCTCGCTGTTCCGCTCCTCGCTGGCCGAGAAGCGCCCGCCCCGGACCACCGGCTGGTTGCACACGCTCGGCTTCGCGGCGCTGACGACGCTGATCCTGCAGTTCTGCTCGGGGATCGCGCTCGCGAGCCACTACGTGCCGGCGGCGGAACTCGCCTACGACTCGATCCGGGCCCTCGAGCAGGACGTGCCCTACG